>NZ_JBHXLV010000128.1:0-18919 GCF_042721685.1 Streptomyces sp. NPDC058459
GGCCTTCACCTGCCTTTCGTGCCGTTCGGCGGGTGTGCCGGGTTTACTTCGAGGACTTCAGACCGAGGTTGACGAAGTCGTACTGACCGCTGTAGCCGTTGGTCGTGTAGACGTTGGCCAGGCGGTTCGAGCGCCAGTTGACGAACTTCTCGAACACGAAGGGCAGGTAGTAGCCGCCCTCCATCACCTTGTGGTTGATCTCAGTGGAGATCTTGGCCTTGCCGCCGTCGTCGAGGGTCTTGACGTAGTCGCTGAAGAGACCGTCGATCGCCTTGTCCTTGATGAGGGCGTAGTTGTTGTTACCGCTCTCGAGGACGTACTTGCTGTTCCACAGCGGGAGACCGTAGCCCTGCACGGACGGGAAGTCCGGGCCCCAGCCCATGATGATGATGCCGTAGCCCTTCTTCTTCACGTTGGAGGGGCTGCCGATGATGCCGGTGGTCTGGGAGCCGTCGAACTGGTCGATCTGGGCGTTGACGCCGATCTTCTTCAGCGCCGCCTGCAGCGACTGGGCGGTCGCCACCTCGACGGGCTTGTTGTTGCGCACCGCGATGGTGGTGCTGAAGCCGCCCGGCTTGCCGCAGGCCTTCAGCTCTTCCTTGGCCTTGGCAACGTTGCCGTTCTTGTTGGCACCGGCCAGCTCGTACGGGTCGTACTTCTGGCCCTCGGCGCCGGGGACGGCGGGCGGGAGCATGTTGGTGCCGATGTCGCCACCGGCGACCGGGCCGCCACGGGCGGTCTGGAGCGAGACGTGGTCGGCACCGTAGATCACGGCCTTGCGGCAGTGCTCGTTGTCGAACGGCTTCACGCTCTGCGGGAAGACGGCGTAACGGACGTAGCCGGAGACCGGGTTGTCCAGGTTGCCCTTGTGCTGCTTGAGGGCGACCGTACGGCCCTGCGGCGACATGCTGGTCTGCCCCAGGTCGAGGTCCAGGTCGCCGTTGATCAGACGCTGGTCCAGGTCGTTGGCGTTGGAGAAGAACTTGACCGTGACCGCGTCCGGGTACGCCTTGCGGACCGGGTCCGAGGACGCCTTCCAGTTGGTGTTGCGGACCAGCTTGAGGTCCTTGCCGGGGCTGTAGGAGGCGAACTTGTACGGGCCCGAGGAGAACGGGTGCAGACCGTACTTGGACTTGGTGTCCTGGTCCTGGCGCACCGGGGAGGCCGAGACGAGCGCCAGTATCTCCTCGAAGTCCGAGTTGGCCTGCGGGAGGTGGAAGACGATGGTCTTGTCGTCCGGCGTGTCGATGGCCTTCAGACCGAGGTGGTCCGCGGCCTTGTCCTTGTAGGGGCCCTTGTACTCACCCTTGGGGTCCAGGACCTCCTTCAGGTACGTCGGGCCGCCGGACAGCACGTCCTGCGCCCACACGCGCTCGATGCCGTACTTGACGTCCTTGGAGGTGATCGGCTTGCCGTCCTCCCACGTCACCCCGTCCCGCAGGGTGTACGTGTAGGTCTTGCCGTCGTCGGTGACCTTGGCGACACCGGTGGCGAGGTCCGGGGTGATCTCGGCACCCGCGGCGCCCGGCTCGGTCTTGTTCGTGACCAGCTGGCGGCTGTAGTAGCGGGCGAAGTTCCACATGAAGCCGTAGTAGCCGCGCGTGGTGTCCCACGAGTCGGCGTCCTGGGCGGCGCCGAACTTCAGGGTGCCGCCCTTCTTGGCCTCGGACGCCTGGGCGACCTTGTTGTTGGCCGCGTCGAAGCCGGCCGCACCGTTCTTCGAACCGCCGCCGTCGTCGCCGCCGCCGCACGCGGCCGTCGTCAGCAGTGCGGCGACCACGGCGGCAGCGGCCGCGGTCCGCTTGGCCCGCCCTGAGGTGCGCTGGGTAGTCACGATCTCGAGTCCTCCGGAATTGATGAGAGACCCCGTGCGGTTTCCACGGGTCGCTTGGGGGTACGGCATGGTCAGCGGGAAGCCTTCGGGTCCAGGGCATCCCGGACGCCGTCGCCGAACAGGTTGAAGGCAAGGACGGTGATGAAGATCGCCACACCGGGGACCACCATGTACATGGGGTCCGAGTCGTAGTAGTCGATCGCGTTCGAGAGCATCTGGCCCCAGGAGGCGGTGGGCGGCTTGACGCCCACGCCCAGGAAGCTCAGCGCCGCCTCGGTGAGGATGTTGGTCGGGATCATCATCGTGGAGTAGACGATGATCGGCGCGACCAGGTTGGGCAGCAGCTCCTTGAACAGGATGTAGAACCGTCCGGCGCCCAGCGAGCGGGCCGCGTCGACGTACTCGCGCTCACGCAGCGAGAGGGTCTGGCCGCGCACCACGCGGCCGATGTAGGGCCAGCCGAAGAAGCCGATGACCAGGATCATCACGAAGATGCGTACGGACGAACCGCCCAGTCCCAGCATGCTGCTGGGCATCACGGAGACGAGCGCGATGATGAACAGCAGCTGCGGGAAGGCGAGCAGGCCGTCCATCACCCGGCTGATCAGCGAGTCTACCCAGCCGCCGAAGAACCCGGCCAGGATGCCGAGCACGGTGCCGAGGGCGACGGCCACCACGGCCGACAGGAAGCCGACCAGGAGCGAGATCTGCGCGCCGTAGAGGATGCGGGCGAGGATGTCGCGGCCGTTGACCGGCTCGACGCCCAGCAGATGATCGCCGCCGAGACCGCCCAGCGAACCCTTGGGCGTGCCGAACAGCGGGTCGATCAGGTTCTCGTGGTAGGCGTCCGGGTCCTGCCCGAGCAGGTTGGTGAGCACCGGTGCCAGCAGGGCGATCACGATGAGCAGGACGACGACGGCGCCGCCGGTCAGGGCGAGCTTGTCCCGCTTCAGCCGCTCCCAGGCGATGCGTCCCAGCGAACGTCCCTGGACGTCCGCCGCCTTGACGCTCGCCACCTCCGCCTCTTCCAGCGCGTTCGGGGCCGCGTCAGCGGTCGGCTCGTGCAATGGTGCCGTCATTCTGACAGGGACCCCTCTCAACCGGCCGGAACCGGCCCACACTGGCCGCGTGCGCGGCTTCGAAGACTGTCGTACAAGGGCAGAACACCCCTGGATCGTGAGTCTTCAACGCTTTGGCGATCCGTTTCCAGACTTGGCGAGGAATGGATGCCTAAACGTGATGCAACCTGGCACGTTCCGATATCCGAACGACAGGTTGCGGCCGTAGGACACAGGCGAATTCGGTCTGATTCAGTCTAATTCGGGACATTGGCCCATACATCCGCTTGAACGCATGTGAACGCTTCTATATGGATGGACAGTTCACGCGGTCGCGCACATCGGGCTCCACGTGACCCACCGGCGACAGGGCGTGACGAACACCGGATTTCGGAACGTGGAATTACCAGGAAATGGCAAAGAAGCAGAAAAGAAAAGGGCCCGGAGGGAACGCGCCCCTGAATCAGTGGGCGCCGGTGGCCGGGGCGCCGGCGCCGTGCGCCTCACGGTCGTAGAACGGCCGGGAGTTGGCACGCATCCACATGACGACGGGGTCATGGTCGTCGGTCATGGCGACCGTGGAGACCGGCAGGCCCTCGGGGACCGCGCTCACCGACTGCTGCATCATCGCGCGCACCGAGTCCACCGCGGCGGGGGTCGTGTCGTACACGTCCAGGCCGAGAGCGAGGTAGGGGGCGCCGAGGGCGGGCTGCACCCAGACGCGGCGCAGCGAGCGCAGGGCCGGGGTGCGATGGGCGTTCTGCGCGAGCAGGGCGTAGAACTGCGGTACCTCGATGGCGGGTTCGGACAGCCGCAGGGGGCCGGCGGGCCGGCGGTCCAGGCCCGTGGCGATGCGGCGCAGGTCCAGCCAGGGGATGCCGACACCGCCGCCGGGGGCGTGCGGGTTGAGCCACAGGCCGTAGTGGTCCGGGTAGAGGGTGCGGGCCACGTCGAGGCCGTCGACCACCTCGTAGGACCTGCTCCAGCCGCTGGCGGAGAGTTCCTGCGCGGAGGTCACACAGGGGGCGTAGCCGAAGCCCTCGACCTCCATGTTCCCGTACTGGGCGTCCGGGGAGCCGGCCTGGCCGTGCCACAGGAGCATCCAGATCTGGCCGGACGAAGGGGCGGCGAGGGCGCGCAGCAGTGCCTCGTAGGCGTCGTAGCGTCCGGGAGTGACCTGGCGCAGCATGTGCTCGACGCTGCCGCTTGGGCTCGCGCTCACCTGTCCTACCGCCCCTTCGTTACGAGTTCCCCGCGTGTGGGGACAGCTTAAGCGCCTACCGGGGCGGGCCTCGCGAGCCTCGGTGCCTCAGTGGCCGAACTGGTAGAAGGGGCGGACGTTCATCCTCAGCCAGTCGGACACCGGGTCCTGGGCGGCGTCGAGGAGGACCAGGTTGACGGGCCAGGGGGCGGGGGCGCGGCCCAGCGCCCGGCCGAGGGCGTCCAGCGGGAGGGACGGCGCGTCGCCCTCGAAGCGGGCCAGCTCGACGCCGACGAAGAGGGCGGGGTCGGCGGTCTCGATGACGGCGAGGCAGCGGCGGGCGCTGACCACCACGCCGGTCGCGGCGAACTCGGCGGAGGCGGCGGCGAGGAAGTCCACCGGGTCCTCCTGCCAGTCGGGCTCGAAGAGCCGGACCCGGCCGCCGGAGGCCGGACCGTCCAGCGGGGTGCGCCCCGAGCGGGCCAGCTCGGCCACCGCCTCGGGCGGCAGCGGGAGGCCGACCACGCCACCGGGGTTGATGACGAGGCCCGCCTGCGGCGGCAGACCGCGCGCGAACTCCACGGCGGGCGCGACGGTGTGCGGGAGGTGGCCGCCGGGCGACTGCCGGAACTGCTCCTCGGAGCTGAACACCGGCACGTACACCTGGCCGTCGAGGTCGACGGTGGGCAGGTCGAGGGGGCCGCTGTGCGGGCCGCCGCCGTTGGGCAGGGGTATCCAGACGAAGCTGCGGGCCAGCACCTCGACGAGGCGGGCGCCGGCCGCGGGTATGCCGAGGGAGGCGGAGAGGACCTCCTCCAGTTCGTTGCCGGGCCAGCCGCCGTGCGGGTGGGGGTGTGCCTGTGCCGGGAAGTCCGCGGGAAGGTCCGCCGGGAAGTCCATGTGCCTACCGCCTGCTGGGAGTCATGCTGTGGTGCAGCAGGCTATCCGGTACGGGTGCGGGGGTTCACTCGGCGAACTCGATCCGCTTCAGGGCGTCCGCCGAGGCGCGGTCCAGCAGGACGACCGAGCCGCAGCCGGCGGGGCTCCCGCCGCGCTCCACGGCGCCCAGCAGCCGGGCGGTGGTGCCGCGGTGGCGGCGGAAGGCGTACCGGGACACGCCCCGGCCGCGCTCGCGCTGGCCCTGCCGGGCCGTGCCGGCGGGCACGTCGAGCAGGATCAGGTGCAGGGTGCCGCCTCTGCGGCGGGCCGCACGGGCGAGCCAGGCGCGGACCCAGGGCTGGGTTCCGCAGTCGTGCACGACGACGCCCGCGCCGGAGCCGAGCGCGCGGCGCAGCCCGGCGTAGTGGGCGAGGCGGACCAGGGGGCGGTAGAGCGCGTAGGGCAGGGCTGCGGGCAGGCGCGCGGCCCAGCGGTCGCGGGCGTCCTGGGAGTCGACGCGGTGACCGGGGACCGTACGGCGCATCAGGGTGGACTTGCCGCTGCCGGGCAGGCCGGTGACGACGACGAGGTCACGGAGGCCGAAGCTCAGCGTGCGGGGACCGCCGCCGGAGCGGTCGCGCAGGTCGCGGACGGCAGGTACGGGCCGCTCGGCCCGGCGCTCGCGGGCGGGCAGCGAGGGCTGTCGCCGCACCGGGATACCGCTGGTCGTGGCGCACACCGGGGTTCTGTTCACCGTGATCGTCCCTCCCCCTCCGGGCTCAGGTCATCCCTTGCCCAACAAATGTAAAGAGAAGGTAATGCACCGGGGTCCTCGATCGGGTCCCTGAACGGCTACGGGCATGTCACAGCCGGTGGCCCCTTCAGGGCCGGGCTCCGCCGTGCGATGATGTGCCCGCCAACTGCATACCGGCCGTTTGAATCCGCGCGGGAGAGTCCCCAGCTGGGGCGCCGAAGGAGCAAGTCCCTCCCTTGAATCTCTCAGGCACCGTTACCGCGTGGGCGAGGCACATCTGAAAAGCGGGCCGCTGTCGCGGTGGCCCCACCCAAGGTGCAAGCCGATGACCGCAACGGTCATGGTGAACCTCTCAGGTTCCGATGACAGATGGGGAGGAACGTTCCTCGCCCCATCCCCGTCGCCTTGGGAGACGACCGATGAGCAGCACAGACGCCCACGCCCCGCGCCACACCGCGCTCGACGCCGTGCACCGCGCGCTCGGCGCGACGATGACCGACTTCGCCGGCTGGGACATGCCCCTGCGCTACGGCTCCGAGCGTGACGAGCACCAGGCGGTGCGCACGCGGGCCGGGCTGTTCGACCTCTCGCACATGGGTGAGATCACGGTGACCGGCCCCGACGCCGCCGCCCTGCTCAACTACGCCCTCGTCGGCGACCTCGCCTCGGTCGGCACCGGCCGCGCCCGCTACACCATGATCTGCCGGGCCGACGGCGGCATCCTGGACGACCTGATCGTCTACCGGCTCGCCGACACCGAGTACATGGTGGTGGCCAACGCCTCCAACGCCCAGGTCGTGCTGGACGCGCTGACCGAGCGCGCGGCCGGCTTCGACGCCGAGGTCCGCGACGACCGCGACGCCTACGCGCTGCTCGCCGTCCAGGGCCCGGAGTCCCCCGGCATCCTCAAGGCGGTCACCGACGCCGACCTCGACGGCCTCAAGTACTACGCCGGGCTGCCCGGCACGGTCGCGGGCGTGCCCGCGCTGATCGCCCGTACCGGCTACACCGGCGAGGACGGCTTCGAGCTGTTCGTGAAGCCCGAGCACGCCGTCGAGCTGTGGCAGGCGCTGCTGGAGGCCGGCTCCGCCGCCGGTCTGGTGCCGTGCGGTCTGTCCTGCCGGGACACCCTGCGCCTGGAGGCGGGCATGCCGCTGTACGGGCACGAGCTGACCACCGGGCTGACCCCGTTCGACGCCGGCCTCGGCCGCGTGGTGAAGTTCGGCAAGGAGGGCGACTTCGTCGGCCGCGAGGCGCTCACGAAGGCCGCGGAGCGCGCCGAGGCCCGGCCGCCGCGCGTGCTGGTCGGCCTCGTCGCCGAGGGCCGCCGGGTACCGCGCGCCGGGTTCGCCGTCGTCGCGGACGGCGAGGTGATCGGCGAGGTCACCTCCGGCGCCCCCTCCCCCACCCTCGGCAAGCCGCTGGCCATCGCCTACGTCGACGCCGCGCACGCCGCTCCCGGCAGCACCGGCGTGGGCGTGGACATCCGGGGCAGCCACGAGCCGTACGAGGTCGTGGCGCTGCCCTTCTACAAGCGCGCCAAGTAGACACCGGCCCCGGGTCCGGCCGTCCGCCGGGCGTGACCCTGCGCACATTTCACCCGCTCTTCAGCGGTTCGAGCCCTCTTCCCCCGACGAGCACGCCCCCCGTACAGGAGAATTCAGGTCATGAGCAACCCGCAGCAGTTGAGCTACAGCAAGGAGCACGAGTGGCTGTCGGCCGCCGAGGGCGGCGCGTCGACGGTCGGCATCACCGAGCACGCGGCCAACGCGCTCGGCGATGTGGTCTTCGTGCAGCTTCCCGAGGTCGGCGACGAGGTCACCGCGGGCGAGTCGTGCGGCGAGCTGGAGTCCACCAAGTCGGTCTCCGAGCTGTACTCGCCCGTCTCCGGTGAGATCACCGAGGTCAACCAGGACGTCGTGGACGACCCGTCGCTGGTGAACTCCGAGCCCTTCGAGGGCGGCTGGCTGTTCAAGGTGCGCGTCACCGCGCAGCCCGCCGACCTGCTGACCGCCGACGAGTACACCGCCTACATCGCAGGCTGAGGAGCCGGTAGCCGTATGACTGTCCTGAACACGCCCCTGCACGAGCTGGACCCGGAGATCGCCGCCGCGGTCGACGCCGAGCTGCGCCGCCAGCAGTCGACCCTGGAGATGATCGCCTCCGAGAACTTCGCACCGCTCGCGGTGATGGAGGCGCAGGGTTCGGTCCTGACCAACAAGTACGCCGAGGGCTACCCGGGCCGCCGCTACTACGGCGGCTGCGAGCACGTCGACGTGGCCGAGCAGATCGCCATCGACCGGCTCAAGGAGCTGTTCGGCGCCGAGTACGCGAACGTCCAGCCGCACTCGGGCGCCTCCGCGAACCAGGCGGCGCTGTTCGCGCTGGCCCAGCCCGGCGACACCATCCTCGGGCTCGACCTGGCGCACGGCGGCCACCTCACCCACGGGATGCGGCTGAACTTCTCCGGCAAGCAGTTCGACGTGGTCGCTTACCACGTGGACGGCGAGACCGGCCTGGTCGACATGGCCGAGGTCGAGCGCCTCGCCAAGGAGCACCGCCCGAAGGTGATCATCGCGGGCTGGTCGGCGTACCCCCGTCAGCTGGACTTCGCGGAGTTCCGGCGGATCGCGGACGAGACCGGGGCGTACCTGTGGGTGGACATGGCGCACTTCGCCGGTCTGGTCGCGGCGGGGCTGCACCCGAACCCGGTCGAGCACGCGGACGTGGTGACGTCCACCACGCACAAGACGCTCGGCGGGCCGCGCGGCGGCATCATCCTGGCCAGGAAGGACTTCGCCAAGAAGCTGAACTCCTCGGTCTTCCCCGGCTTCCAGGGCGGCCCGCTGGAGCATGTGATCGCCGCGAAGGCGGTCTCCTTCAAGGTCGCGGCCTCGGAGGAGTTCCGGGAGCGGCAGCGTCGTACGGTGGAGGGTGCCCGTATCCTCGCCGAGCGGCTGACCGCGCCGGACGCCCGCGAGGCCGGGGTGAACGTGCTCTCCGGCGGCACGGACGTCCATCTGATCCTGGTGGACCTGCGTGCGTCGGAGCTGGACGGGCAGCAGGCCGAGGACCGTCTCCACGAGGTCGGCATCACGGTCAACCGCAACGCCGTCCCGAACGACCCGCGGCCGCCGATGGTGACCTCGGGGCTGCGGATCGGCACGCCCGCCCTCGCCACCCGCGGCTTCACCGCCGAGGACTTCGCCGAGGTCGCGGACGTGATCGCGGAGACGCTGAAGCCGTCCTACGACGCCTCAGCGCTCGCGGCCCGCGTGCGGGCGCTGGCGGACAGGCACCCGCTGTATCCGACGCTGGGCGCGTAGTACCCGTAGTCGCCCTCCGGGTGCCCCGCCCACTGCTGTCGGGCGGGGCACCCGTCCTGTGTCCGCACCACCTTTTGCATCTGTTCGTATGGAGGAGTCACCCGTGGCCGTCTCGGTCTTCGACCTGTTCTCGATCGGCATCGGCCCGTCCAGCTCCCACACGGTCGGCCCGATGCGGGCGGCGCGCATGTTCGCCCACCGGCTGCGCAACGAGGGCGTGCTGGACCCCGTCGCCGCCGTCCGCTGCGAGCTGTACGGCTCGCTCGGCGCCACCGGCCACGGCCACGGCACCCCGAAGGCGGTGCTGCTGGGCCTGGAGGGCGCCTCCCCGCGCACCGTGGACGTGGAGGGCGCCGACGACCGGGTGGAGGCGATCCGGACATCGGGCCGGCTCAGCCTGCTCGGCGAGCACGAGATCGCCTTCTCCTACGACGACGACCTGGTCCTGCACCGCCGCGAGACCCTGCCGTACCACGCCAACGGCATGACCCTGTGGGCCTACGACGCCTCGGGCGCGGAGCTGCTGACCAAGACGTACTACTCGGTCGGCGGCGGCTTCGTCGTGGACGAGGAGGCGGTCGGCGCGGACCGGATCGTGCTGGACGACACGGTGCTGAAGTACCCCTTCCGCACGGGTGACGAGCTGCTGCGCCTCACCAAGGAGACCGGTCTGTCGATCTCCGCGCTGATGCTGGAGAACGAGCGGGCCTGGCGCACCGAGGACGAGATCCGCACGGGCCTGCTGGAGATCTGGCGGGTGATGCGGGAGTGCGTGGGCCGGGGCATGTCCCGCGAGGGCATCCTGCCGGGCGGCCTGAAGGTGCGCCGCCGGGCTGCGGTCACGGCCCGCCAGCTGCGCGCCGAGGGCAACCCGCTCGCGCACGCCATGGAGTGGATCACCCTGTACGCGATGGCGGTGAACGAGGAGAACGCGGCGGGCGGCCGGGTGGTCACCGCGCCCACCAACGGCGCGGCCGGCATCATCCCGGCGGTGCTGCACTACTACACGGAGTTCGTGCCCGGCGCGGACGAGGACGGTGTGGTCCGCTTCCTGCTGGCGGCGGGCGCGATCGGCATGCTCTTCAAGGAGAACGCCTCCATCTCCGGCGCCGAGGTCGGCTGCCAGGGCGAGGTGGGCTCCGCCTGCTCCATGGCGGCGGGCGCGCTCGCCGAGGTCCTCGGCGGCTCCCCCGAGCAGGTGGAGAACGCGGCCGAGATCGGCATGGAGCACAACCTCGGCCTGACCTGCGACCCGGTCGGCGGCCTGGTCCAGATCCCCTGCATCGAGCGCAACGGCATGGCCTCGGTGAAGGCCGTCACCGCCGCCAGGATGGCCATGCGCGGCGACGGCTCCCACAAGGTTTCCCTCGACAAGGTCATCAAGACCATGAAGGAGACGGGGGCGGACATGTCCGTCAAGTACAAGGAGACGGCCCGGGGCGGGCTGGCGGTGAACATCATCGAGTGCTGAGGATGTGGGCCCTGAACAGCGCGTTCTTATCTTTCAGCGCTGTCGAGGTCTTTCTTGTGTACGCGGCGGAAAGTCCCCGAGTAACTCCTCGGGATGCCTGCTCGACCCGCAAGAGCACCGGCGGACGAGCTGGCCGCGCTCCCTGCCCAGCGATGGGACATCGAGACCACGCTCCAGGCGGCGTTTTACCCCCGGCACACTCGCCCAGGCACCACCCGCACCCTGACTGACTGGGCGGCAGTCCCGATCCGGCCCCGGCTGCGGGAAGGCCGGGACCGCTGGTCATTGGCACGGCGCAGCACCACAGACCTCATAACGGCGATCGCCTGCCGTTGGTCCGAAGCCGTTCCCTCAGGATTCCGGCCGGCAAGGCAAGCGCCCACCGCCTGGTCCGGGGCGTCACCGTCGACGGCCGCGGGCACCCGGCCGATCGTCGTCCGCACGGGAGAACGATGCCACCGCAGTTGACGGCCGTCGCATTCCGACGGCCGTCAGCACATAGTCCGAGGCCCGCGCCCCCCACGCGGCGATCTCGTCGATGCTCCTCGCTCCCGACAGCGCCGCGCAGGCACGGACAGGGAGGATCGCGGGCAGCGAGTACTCGCGACCCCGCCTCGCCCACGGACCGGCCACCAGGCTCAGGGGAAGGCCCCAGGGCAGCGACCTGGCCGATGTCCAGCGGACCCGGCCTCACCAACACCGGCGGGAATTTGGGCGGTGACGGTCTTGACGGTGGTGCGGCCGGTCTTCGGGTCCGTGGCGAGGATCTTGTCTCCGGTCTTCACCTCCTCGATGGACCTGGCGGTGCCGTCAGCCATGAGGACTTCGGTGCCCGGGACGAAACTGTTGCAGGGCTTCGCACCGCCGCCCGCTCCACCCAGATACGCCAGCAGCGCGGTCGTGATGATGCCCTCAATGACATTCCCTCGCGCGACGGCCGCGGCTTTCTGGTTGCACTCCTTGGCCTTGTCGACGTCCTTGCCGCCGTGGAGCACATAGAGATATGCCTGCCTGCATCCCTCGCGCCCGTAGCAGGCGGAGCCCTCCGTGGAAGTCTCGTAGACCGGGTTGTACCAGAAGTCGCTCGTGAGCTCCCCATTCATCCGGGGGGACCAGTACCGGTCGGCCTGTGGTCGTCGCACGCCGCTTCACGAACCGCAACGCGCCTGCGTCACACCCTCTGTACGAGACCCGAGTGCGGACGCACGTTCTGAGGGATCGTCGCCGTGCCACGCCGGCAACGCCTCGGCGGCTCGCCCTCGGTCGCCGGTGTCGGTGATGCCGGACGGCGAGGCGCGGTCCGGGTGGTCGGCGGCGAAGGCGCGCCGTACCGGGTCGTCCTCGCCCGCCCTGCCGGCCGGACCGTGGGCGTCCACTGAATACTGGGGCTCATGCGCACCGACTTCGACCCCTCGGCCATGGGCCCCCGCGACTTCTACCGGCTCCTCACCTCGGTGGTGGTGCCGCGGCCGATCGCGTGGGTCTCCACGGTCTCAAAGGACCACCCGGACCGGCCCAACCTCGCCCCGCACTCCTTCTTCTCGGTCTCCTGCGTGCGGCCGCCGATCGTGCAGTTCACCTCGGTGACCCGCAAGGACTCGCTGCGGAACGTGGAGGAGACCGGGGAGTTCGTCGTCAACCTCGCACCGGAGGGGCTGTTCCGGGAGATCAACGACACGGCGACGGACTTCCCGTCCGAGGTGAGCGAGTTCGACGCGGTGGGCCTGGCGCCGGAGCCCTCGCTGCGGGTGCGGCCGCCCCGGGTCGCGGCCTCGCCGGCGGCGCTGGAGTGCGAGCTGCACAGCCTGCTGACGCTGGGCGACTCCACGGTGGTGTTCGGCCGGGTGGTGCACGCGGTGGTGAGCGAGGAGGCGCTCGCCGACGACGGCCTGCCCGACATCGAACGGCTGCGCCCGCTGACCCGGCTGGGCCGCGACGAGTGGGGGACGCTCGGCGAGGTGCTGGAGAAGCCCCGTATCCGCTGGCGCGACTGGCAGGAGGGCGAGCGCAGTTGACCTCCACCGGCATGAAGGTTCCCCCGGCGTGCGTGACCCGGCTCCCGCGGGGATGCTCTCATCCGCCCCCTCTCCGCCGGAGGCGGATGTTCCGAGCGGGGACCCCGAGGGCACAAGACCTTCATGCTCCATGGCATCGACGTCAGCGCGTATCAGTCCTCGGCGTACGACACCGACGGACTCTCGTTCGCCTTCATCAAGGCGACGGAGGGCCGTTCGTACATCAACTCCAGACTCGCGGCCCAGACGAAGACGGCGCGCGACGCGGGTCTGGTCACGGGGTTCTACCACTTCCTGTGGCCGGGCGACCTCACCGAGCAGGCCGAGTACTTCCTCGGCCACGCCCCCGACCGGCCGGGCGACATCCTGGCCGTCGACTGGGAGTACACCGGTGACGGCACCCGCGCGAGCAACGCGGAGAAGGACGCCTTCATCCGCAGGCTGCGCTCGCTGCGGCCCGGCAACCGGGTGGTGCTGTACACCAACCGGGACTTCTGGCTCAACATCGACACCACGTCGTACGCGGGCGACGGCCTGTGGATCGCCGACTACGTCCCCGCCGGCAAGCCGCGGATCAGGGCGGACTGGACGTTCCACCAGTACACCTCGGAGCCGTGCGACAAGGACGTGGCGGACTTCGGCAGCAAGGCCGCGCTGAAGGAGTGGGCGACCGGAAGGTGACGTCAGGGGTGCCCGCGTGGCGCGGACACCCCTGACAGGCACGTCACTTGTTCAGGTAGGCCCAGAACTCGTCGAACGTCAGCACCTTGTCGCCGTCGATGTCACGGGTGTTGATGACCGCCGCGGCGACCGTCTCGGTGACGTTGAAGTCGCCCTGCTGGGCGAGCGCGGACTTGAACTCGGCCGCGGTGATGAACCCGTCGCCGTCCGCGTCGATCCGCTGGAACTGCTTGCGTGCTTCCTCGATGTCCGCCACCGATCCGCCCCTCTGTGCTCGTTCTTCTCTTACCGTGTCGGCGTACTGCCGCTGGTCAGATTAACGCTCCACGCGGGCAGCGGTTGCCCCGGACGAAGAGGCGGACACCATGGAGACCTTGCCGGAACTGCTCGACGCGGCGGCCCACGGCCTGTTCCCGCCCCCGGACGGCACACTGACCGTCCTGCCCCAGCTCTGCCGACGGGACGCCGGGGTACTGGCGTTCACCGCGCACACGGTCGTCCTCACCGACGAGGACCCGGCCTGGGTACGCGCCACCCTGGCCGCCGTGGACTGCGACCCTCTCGCCGCCCCGCTGCATCCCCGCTTCCTCACCGCCCTCATGAACCGCACCGGCCGCACGGCGGAGACCATCGACGCGCTCTGGGTCGGCACCCCCCTGCCGGGGCCGCCCGCCGTGCCGCTGCGGGAGATCGCGGACGGCGGGCATCCCCGGGTGGTCCGCGCGCGGCGGCGCCGGGACGCGGTGCGGGTGTGGACGACGGACGGCGGGTTGCTGGTCACCGGGCGCGGGGTGGGCGGCCGGCTGGAGGTGGCCGTCGAGACGGACGGCGAGGTCCCGGGGCTGGGGCGGGCGCTGGTGACCGCGGCCCGGCAGCTGGCGGACGAGCCGGTGTGGGCCCAGGTCTCGCCGGGGAACGCCCGGAGCACGCGGGCGTTCCTGGCGGCGGGCTACCGTCCGGCCGGTGCGGAACTGCTGCTGAGCGCCACGGGCGTGAGTACGGGCTGCTCCGGCAGTCGCTCGTGATCCCGGTCGTGGTGGCATTCTCCACGGGGCGTCCACCGCTGACGTACCGGCCGGCTGTGGCTAGCGGTCCGAGACCCGCATCTCGAACCAGGTGGTCTTGCCCCGGGGCAGCAGGTCGACGCCCCAGCGGTCGGCGAGCTTGTCGACGAGGAACAGCCCCCGCCCGCTGATGTCCGTCTCCTGCACCGGCATCAGACAGGGCAGTCCCCGCGAGGGGTCACGCACCTCGACGCGGACCCAGCCGCGCCGGCGCCGTAACCGCAGTCCGAACACGCGGGCGCCGGTGTGGCGTACGGCGTTGCCCACGAGTTCGGAGACGAGTAAGACCGCGTCCTCGGTCATCTTCGGGGTCAGTCCCCAGTGCCGCAGGATGACGATCTGGGCGAGTCTGCGCGCGGTGGCGGCGGACTCGGGGCGCGACGGGAGCGGAACCTCCGCCTCCGCGGGGTTGCCGAACAGTTCGAGCGCTCTGAGCCCCTGTTCGTCCTCGACCGCGGGCGACCAGCGCGCCGCAGCAGCACGACCCTGTCCCCGTGGCTGATCGATGCCATCCAGCCCCGCCATGCCCTCATGATGGACGCCGCCGAGGGCCTCCGGGGCCGATCCGGAGGAATACGCCCCCCGTGCGCCCCCGCTGTGCTCCATTCGATCGGCATATGCCAGGGGCAGGTCGGGTCCGCTGTCGCCCCGGTCGACCTGCGGCGGCGGCTCGGTTCCGGGCAATCGCGGGGCTCCCTCGGCGAGGCAGGCTTGAGGTGCGGTCAAGGCTGCCATAAACCGCCCCGCCGGGAGACCCGAATCAGACGACGCGTCAATTACGGCACATCGCGGGGGTTCTTCTCGAACCTCAGAGGAACTTGGCCTTGCCCGGTCCCTCTTCCACGAAGCTGCGCATGCCGCGCTCACGGTCCTCGGTGGCGAACAGGCCCGCGAACCAGTTCCGTTCGATCGTCAGCCCGGTGTCGAGGTCGGTCTCCAGGCCGGCGTCGACGGACTCCTTGGCGGCGCGCAGCGCGAGCGCCGGGCCCCGGGCCAGCCTGGCGGCCCAGGCGTGCGCCTGCTCGTACACCTCGGCGGCCGGGACGACCCGGTCGACCAGCCCGAGGGCGAGGGCCTCGTCGGCCTTCACCATGCGGCCGGTGAAGATCAGGTCCTTCGCCCTGGACGGGCCGATCAGCCGGGCGAGGCGCTGGGTGCCGCCCGCGCCGGGGATCAGGCCGAGCAGGATCTCGGGCTGGCCCAGCTTGGCGTTGTCCCCGGCGATCCGGTGGTCCGCGCACAGCGCCAGCTCACAGCCCCCGCCGAGCGCGTACCCGGTGATCGCGGCGACGACCGGCTTGGGGATGCGGGCGACGGCGGTGAAGGCGTCCTGGAGGACGCGGGAGCGCAGGACCATGGCGGTGTGGTCCATGGCCTGCATCTCCTTGATGTCCGCGCCCGCCGCGAACACCTTCTCCCCGCCGTAGATCACCACGGCGCGTACGTCCTCGCGGCGCGTGGCTTCCTCGGCGAGTTCCCTGAGCCGGTCCTGCGTGGCGGTGTCCAGCGCGTTCATCGGCGGCCGGTCCAGGCGGAGCGTGCCGACGCCCTCGGCGACTTCGAGATTCACGGTCATGCGCGTCAGGTTAACGGCGACTAACGCCGACGGGCCCGGTGCCGTTCCTCACAGCACCGGGCCCGCCTGACGGATTCCTACTTCTTCCAGTCGGCCCAGCTCATGTTCCAGCCGTTGAGGCCGTTGTCCGGGGCGACCGTGCGGTCGCGGGAGTTCCTGACGACGACCACGTCACCGATCATGGACTTGTCGAAGAACCAGGCCGCCGGGACCCCGCTGTCGGAGCCGCCGCGCACGTCGCGCAGGCCCACGCAGCCGTGGCTGGCGTTGGTGTTGCCGAAGACGCCTGCGGCCCAGTAGTTGCCGTGGATGAAGGTGCCGGACTCGGTGAGGCGGATGGCGTGCGGCACGTCCTTGATGTCGTACTCGTCGCCGTAGTCCACCGTCTCGCTGTTCATCCGGGTCACGGTGAGCTTCTCGGTCATGACCATCTTGCCGTTCCAGGTCTCGTAACCGGGCTGTCCGGTGGTGACCGGGAGGGTCTTGAGGGTCTTGCCGTCCCGCACGACCTTCATGGTGAGCTTCTTGGCGTCGACGTAGGAGATCTGGCTGCGGCCGATGGTGAACTTCACCGTCCGGCGCTGCTTGCCGTAGACCCCGTCGCGGCCCTCGACGCCGTCCAGGTCGAGGTCGACGGTGACCTTGGTGCCGGCCTTCCAGTAGCTCTCCGGGCGGAAGTCCAGGCGGTCGTTGCCGAACCAGTGGCCCTCGACGTCCACGGCGGGCTCGGTCTTGATCCGGATGCCCTTCTCGACGGCGGCCGGGTCGGTGATGCCGCGCGTGAAGCGCAGCGAGAACGGCATGCCGACACCGACGGTGGAACCGTCCTCCGGCGTGAAGGTGCCCACGAAGGTGTTCTTGGGCGTCAGCGTGGTGAAGCTGGAGTCCTCGGCGGCCTTGCGGCCCCGGGAGTCCTCGGCGACCGCGTGCACCGTGTACTTGGTGGCGGCGGCCAGATGCCGGGCCGGCGTCCAGGCGGCGCCGCCCTCGGCCAGCTTGCCGTCGACCTCGGTGCCCTTGCCGTCCTTGACGACCACGCTGGTCAGCCGGCCTCCGGCAACCTTCACGTTCAGCGCGCCGCTGGTGTCCACGTCCTTGGCGCCCGCCTTCGGCGCGATGGTGACGGAGGCCGCGGACTGCGCGTCCCGGCCGTCCTTGCCGCCGCCGTTCCCGGCGTCGTCCGACCCGCTCCCCGTGTTGTCGCCACCGCCGCAGGCGGCGAGCGACAGCACGAGCGCCCCCGCCACGAGCGCCAGCCCCTTACGACCCCTGTGCCGGTTTCCTGCCGAAACCCCCGATATCGGCCGCACGTTCAAGTCGTTCTCCCCTCCCGGACCTGGTCACAGGTCCGCACCCCGGGCGCGTCCCGCGCTCATCCGGGCATGCTAGCCGCCGGTTTCCGGGCTCGGCGTCCGCCGATTGTCACCGTTCCGTCGCAACCTCGACCAGTCGCCGGCGCCCGGAAGTCCGCAGCTCAGGCCGTCACTTGAGCACGCTCCCCGCCTGCCACTCCTTCCACGCCATGTTCCACCCGCTGAGGCCGTTGTCCGGGGAGACCGTCTTGTCCTTGCTGTGGACGACCTCGATCACGTCCCCGACGAGGCTGCGGTCGAAGAACCAGCCCGCCGGGGTGTCCGCGCCGCCGCCCTTCACGTCGCGCAGCCCCACGCAGCCGTGGCTGACGTTGACCTCGCCCGGGGAGTCGGGCGACCAGTAGTTGCCGTGCAGGAAGGTGCCGGAGTCGGTGAGCTTCATGGCGTGCGGCACGTCCGGGATGTCGTACTCCCCGCCGAAGCCGACCGTCTGGCTGTTCATGCGGGTCACCTCCAGCATGTCCATCACCACCATCTTGCCGTTGTACGTGGGCGTCTTCGGGGCGCCCGCGGTGATCGGCACGGTGGCCAGGAGTTCGCCGTCCCGGCGCACCTCCATGGTGTGCGCGGCGGCGTCGACCCGGGAGACCTGGCTGCGGCCGACGGTGAACGAGATCCGCTTGCGCTGGAGTCCGTAGACGCCCGGCGCCCCCTCCACGTCCCGCAGGGCGAGGTCGACGGTGACCTCGGTACCCGGTTTCCAGTACCGCTCGGGGCGGAGGTCCAGCCGGTTCCTGCCGAACCAGTGGGCGCGGATCTCGACGGGCGGCTTCGCGGTGACGCGCACGGCCCTCTCCACGGCGGCCCGGTCGCCGATGTCCCGGTTGAAGGCGAGGGAGACGATCATGCCGGTGCCGGTCGTGGAGCGGTTCTCCGGGGTGACGTAGCCGATGAACCTCTGGTCGGGGACGAAGGTGGTGAACGTGGTGTGCCGGGCCGAGCGGCGGCCGTCGCCGTCCACGGCGACCGCGTCCACGGTGTAGCGGGCGGCGAGCGCCAGCTTGTCGTCGTCGGGCCGCCAGCTGCGGCCGTCCGGGCCGATGCGGCCGGTGACACGGGTGTCCTGCGCGTCCTGCGAGCGGGTCACCGTGACCTTCTCCAGCCGTCCTCCGGGCACCCGCACCCGCAGCCGCTGCCCGGGACGCACCCCCTTGCCGCCGTCGTCGGGGGTGACGCGGATGACGTCCTCGGCGGCCGGGGGTCTGCCCGGTGGCCCGCCGATACCCAGGGGGCCGGAGCCGTCCGCGGTGCAGCCGGCGGCCCCGGCCAGCAGTACCGCCCATGAAAGTGCCGTGGCCAGTGCGGCCGGCGCGCGCCGCGCGCGTCCTTGTACGTGCATCACGCCGGACACAACGACGGGGCGGCTCCGGGGAAACGTGAGTGCGACCGCGCGGATGGGCAGAACAGAGGGAAGGACGACGCGAAGGGGAGCCGCCGCGCCCACGCCGGAGCCGTCGGGGCGCTGCCGTACCGGTCGGCCGAGCGTGCCCGGGGCCTGAGAAGAGTCCGCGGGATGCGGTCGGCCGTTCGGCGCGGGCGGCCGTGCCCCGGATGGCCGAGCCACTGAAAGAGGGGCCGACTGGTGACGAGCGCAGCCGAGCAGCGGGCACGGGCCGGGGAACCGCCCGCACGGAGCGGGACCGGCGCTTTCCCGGTGCGCGGAGCCCGGCGCGCGGCGCCCCCGGTG
>NZ_JBHXLV010000129.1:0-18914 GCF_042721685.1 Streptomyces sp. NPDC058459
GGGGCGAGTTCGAGAGCGGTCGCCCGGGTGGTCGCCTCGACCGCGCCTTTGGAGGCGTCGTAGGCGACGGCCGCGCGGTGGGCGCGGCTGGCGCCCACCGAGGAGATGTTGACGATCGCCGCCGTCGCCTCCATCACCCGGGCCGCCGCGACGGTGCACAGGAACGTTCCCCGGGCATTGACCGCGAAGCTGCGGTCCCAGTCGTCGGGGTCGAGGTCGAGCAGCGGACCGCGGCCCAGCATCGCGGCCGCCGCGTTGTTGACCAGCACGTCCAGCGCGCCGAACTCCTCCACGGCGCGGGCGACGCACGCGGCGACCTGGGCGGGATCGGAGACGTCGCCCGGACAGGCGACGGCACGCGCCCCGCCGTCGCGCAGCGCCGCCGCGGCGGCCTCCGCCTCCCGCTCGTCGGGTCCGTTCACGGCGACGGCGGCGCCCTCGGCGGCCAGCCGGACGGCGATGGCGAGCCCGATGTTGCGCGCACCCCCGGTGACGAGGGCGACCCGTCCCTCGAACCGTCCTCGCGCCCGGGTGACCTGGCCGGGAGAGCCGGTCACCGTGCGGCCTCCTGCCGGTCGACGACGGCGGCGGCGCTGGTGGCGGCCCAGGTGAGCGGACCCGACGACGCCTTCACCAGGTCGGGGTCCAGACGCATGCCCAGCCCCGGGCCCTCGGGCACGTGCAGCCGGCCACCGACATAGCGCACCGGCTCGGCCACCACGTCCCGCGTGTACAGCAGCGGCCCCACCGGGTCGCTGGGCACGGTGACCGCCGGCATCGCCATCGCCACGTGGGCGGCGGCGGCCGTACCGATGGACAGTTCCTGCGTGGTGCCGACCAGACAGGACTTGCCGGCGGCCTCGGCGATGGCGAAGATCCGCCGGGCCGGGGTGATGCCGCCGATCGCGATGACGCTGACGTTGAAGACGTCCACCGCGTCGGCGGCCACCAGGTCCAGCGCCCACCGGAAGCCGTAGACGTGCTCACTGATCGGCACGGGGAGCCGGTCACGCGCGTACACCAGGCCCCGTATGTCGTGGTTGGGGGCGGGCGCCTCCACAAGGTCGAAGCCGACGTCGGCGACCTTCTCGGCGAAGGCGCACGCGGCCTTGGCGTCGAGCAGGTTGGAGAAGTCCAGCGACTTCACGGTGATCCGGTCGCCGAAGCGCTCCCGGGCCAGGCGCAGGAAGCGCTCGTCCAGATCGAGCCGGCGCCCGACGTACACCCGGAAGAACGTGAAGCCCTCCGCCGCCCGGCGCTCCACCATGGCGAGATTGCGCTCGACGTCCTCCTCGCTCTGCTGACGGAAGACCGGGTAGGCGATGGGCACGGACTCCCGCACGGCACCGCCCAGGAGGTCGCACACCCGGACCCCGAGCTGCTTGGCGGCCAGGTCCCAGAACGCGATGTCGACCCCGCACTTGATGGCGCGGCTCTTGTCGTAGATGTAGCCGGCCTGGGGGAAGTTGGCCTCCAGGCGCCGCTCGACCTCCGTCAGCTGGAGCGCGTCCACCCCCACCAGGATCTCGTTCAGCGTCGCCTCCAGTTCGAAGACGTCGAAGTGGAAGCGCGGCAGGTGCTGGAGGTCGGACATCTCGCCGACGCCCACGAGGGAGTCGTCGTCGGTGTGCAGCCGCACGAGGATGTGGCCGCAGGTGATGCTGTTGTGCCGGGGGGTGTTGATCGAGGTGAGTTCGACCCTGGTCACCTTCGCCACAGGGGGCTCCGTTCCTTGTCCTGTTCGGTGGGTCGTGCGGGGGATTCGGTGGGTTCGGTGGGTCGCGCGAGCGGCGCGGGGGCGGCGGCACCGCCGGGGGCCCTGGCCAGCAACTCGCGGGTGTAGGGGTGGGAGGGCGCCGCGTAGATGTCCTCCGCCGCGCCCTCCTCGACGATCCGGCCGTGCCGCATGACGGCGATGTGGTGGGCGACGGAGCGGACCACGGCCAGGTCGTGGGTGATGAAGAGGTAGGCGACGCCGTGCTCCGTCTGGAGGTCGGCGAGCAGGTTGAGCACCTGCGCCTGGACCGACACGTCCAGCGCGCTGACCGCCTCGTCGCAGACGATCAGGCGGGGGCGCAGGGCCAGCGCGCGGGCGATGGCGATGCGCTGGCGCTGGCCGCCCGAGAAGGCGGCGGGGAAGCGGTCCAGGGCGAAGGAGTCCAGCCCGACATCGCGCAGCAGCCCCGTCAGGACGTCCTCGCCCGCGTCCAGGCCGTGCACCCGCAGCGGCTCGGCGAGGATCTGCCGGACCGTGAGCCGCGGGTCCAGACTCGCGTACGGGTTCTGGAAGACGACCTGCACCTCGCGCTGGAGCCGGAGCAGTCCGGCCGGGTCGGGGCGCGTCACGTCGATGCCGTCGTAGCGGACCGTGCCGCCGGACGGGCTCTCCAGGCGCAGCAGCAGCTTGGTGAGGCTGGTCTTGCCCGAGCCCGACTCGCCCACCAGGGCCAGCGTCCGGCCGGCCTCGACGCTCAGGCTGACCTCCCGTACGGCGTGGACGTGACCGGTGACGCGGCGCAGCGCCCCGCTGCGCACCGGGTAGCGCAGGTCCACGGCGGCGAACTCCGCGAGCGGCGTCCCGGCCGGCGCGGCGGCCTCCGCCGAGGAGGGCCGCGCGGGGGCGGGCGCCGGGCGCGGGACGGGAAGCTCCACCGGTGCGTCCGCGAAGTGGCAGGCCGCGGCGTGGCCGTCCGCAAGTCGCAGCAGCGGCGGGACCGCGGTCGCGCAGTCGTCCACGGCCACGGGGCACCGGGGTGCGAAGGGGCAGCCGGGCGCCGGCTCGCTCAGCCGGGGCGGCTGGCCCTCGATGGACGCCATACGGGTGCGCGCCGCCGCGTCGAGCCGTGGGGTGGCGGCGAGCAGTGCCTGGGTGTACGGCATCCGTGGACGCCTCAGCACCTGCCCGGTGGGACCGCTCTCGACGACCCGGCCGGCGTACATCACGGCCACCCGGTCGGAGTGCTCCGCGACGACGCCCAGGTCATGGGTGATCAGGACGAGGCCCATACCGAGGTCGGCGCACAGGGCGCGCAGCGTGGCCATGATGTCCGCCTGCACCGCGACGTCCAGGGCGGTCGTCGGCTCGTCGGCGATGAGCAGCCGGGGACGGGCCGCGAGGGCGAGGGCGATGGCGGCCCGCTGCCGCATCCCGCCGGACAGCTCGTGCGGGTACTGCCGCAGCCTGCTCTTCGGCTCCGGCATCCTGGCCAGCTCCAGGGCCTCCACCGCGCGCCGCCTGGCCTCGTCGCGGCCGATCCGTTCGTGGGCCCGCACGGCGTCGGTGATCTGGGTGCCGATGGTCAGCAGCGGATTGAGCGCCGTGCCGGGGTCCTGGAAGACCATGGCCACCTGCCGGCCCCGCACGCTCCGCCACGCTCGGGTCTCGAGCGCGCGCAGTTCGGTTCCGTCCAGGCGGATGGAGCCCGTCGTCGTGCACACCGGTTCGGGCGGGTTGAGCCCGAGCAGGCTCAGGGCGGTCACCGTCTTGCCGGAGCCCGACTCGCCGACCACGGCCAGGGACTCGCCGGCTTCCAGGCGCAGGCCGACGCGGTCCACGGCGCGTACCGGCGGGGCGCTCCGGGTGCCGTTGAAGGTGATGCTCAGGTCGTCGATCTCAAGGAGGCTCATGACCGGCCTCACACGCCGAGGCGGGCTTCGGTGAGCCGCCACTGGCCGTCGGTGTCGAGCTGGATGCCTTCCAGCCTGCGGCTGTGGATGAGGGGCGACTTCGCCTGGTGCAGGAACACCCAGTAGTTGTTGGCGATGACACGGCGCTGCGCGTCGGCGTATGCCTTCTTGCGGGTGGGCTTGTCGGCGCTGTCCGCTGCCTTCTCCAGCAGGGCGTCCAGGGCGCGGTCGTCGAGGCCGGACCAGTTGTTGGGCCCGTCGCTGGTGAAGTACGGGTCGAAGGACAGCGAGGGGTCGAGGCGCGGGATGTCGATCACCAGCAGGGCGGCGTCGAACTCCCGGTTCTTCATGCGGTCCAGCTGGGTCTGGAACTCCAGGACCTCGGCCTTGGGGGCGAAGCCGGCGTCGGCGAGCTGGCTCTGCAGCAGTTCCGCGATGGTCGGGTCGGGTGCCCGGCGGCGGGCGACGAGCGTGAGGGGGACGCCGCCCGGCAGCCCGGCCCGCTTCAGCAGACGGCGCGCCTCGGCCGGGTCGTGGGACAACGGGGAGATGGACCCGTCGAAGAACCAGTCCTTCGGCGTCGCGAACGAGGGGGCGATCTCGAACTCTCCGCCGGCGGCGGCCCTGCCGATCGCACGCCGGTCGACGGCGCGCGCGAACGCGGCCCGCACCCGGGGGTCCTTGAAGGGGCCCTTCGTGACGTTGAGGGCGACGTAGTAGGCCCGGCGCACCCCACCGTCCTTCACGACGATCCGCTGGTCGGTACGGAGCTGCCGGTACTCCTCCGGCGGCAGGGCCCGTACGAGCTGCACCCCACCCGTGGACAGTTCGGCGCGCAGCACCTTGGCCTCGGTGACGAAGCGCAGGACGACCTTGTCCAGCTTCGGCAGGCTGCCGCCGTCGGCGGCCTTGGCCCAGTAGGACTTGTTGCGCTCGGCGGTCAGCTGCACCTTGGACCGCCACTGGGCGAAGGTGAACGGGCCGGTCCCGACGGGATGGCGTCCGAAGTCCGCGCCGTGCTTCTTCAGGGCGGCGGGGGAGACGATCATGCCGGGCTCGTGGGCCAGGTGGGTGAGCAGCAGCGGAGCGGGCGACTTCAGGGTGATCCTGACGGTCGTGGCGTCGGACGCCTCGACGGAGGCCACCTGGGCGAGCGCGGCGGCCTTGGTGGACCGGGTCGCCGGGTCCAGCACCCGCCGCAGGTTGGCGACCACGGCGTCGGCGTCGCAGGGGGTCCCGTCGTGGAAGGTGACGCCCTTGCGCAGGGTGAGGCTGACCGCCGAGTCGGTCGTCTCCCACTTGGTGGCGAGGGCCGGCGCGAAGCTGCCGTCCGCGTGCTGGCGCAGCAGCGCGTCGAAGAACAGGTTCAGCACGTTGCGGTCGGAGGAGATGGCGGTGCTGAGCGCCGGGTCCAGGGTGACGGGCTCGTTGTCGAAGCCGGCGGTGAGGGTGCCGGAGGCGGACGAGGACGATTCCGGCCCTCCGCATCCCGCGAGGCCGGTGACGGTGACGGCGGCGGCTCCGGCCAGGACGGTGCGTCGTGGCGGCTCAAATGAGGGCATGGGCATGACAGGCACTTCCTTGTGCGGTTGCGGTTGCGGCTACGGGGTGAGGCGGCGGCGGAGGGCATCGCCGGAGGGTGCTGCGGTGAAACGGCGGGCACGGACCGCCGTGGCGCATGTCCTCAGCGAGGGGGCGTCAGCTGCGGCCGGTGGGCGTCGAGAGCGTCGCGCAGGGCGTCGGCCAGCAGGTTGAACGCGGCGACGGTGAGCAGGATGGCCAGCCCGGGGAAGACGCTCAGCGACCAGCTGGCGCTGAGGTGATCGGTCCCGGCGGCCACCATGGCACCCCAGCTCGGCTGCGGGGGCTGCACGCTCAGGCCGAGGAAGCTGAGAGCGGCCTCGGCCATGATGGCGGTGGAGACCTGGAGCGCGGCGAAGACCAGGAGGGTGCCCGCCAGGTGCGGCAGCAGGTGCCGGCGCATGATGGCGGACTGCGGTACGCCCACGATCCGCGCTGCCGAGACCCACTCACGGGTCCGCAGCGACAGCACCTCTCCCCGGACGACCCGGGCGAAGCGGGGCGTGGTGACCACGGCGATGGCGATGAGCGCGTTCCGCAGCCCGGGACCGAGGGCGGCCACCACGGTGAGCGCCAGGACCAGCAGCGGGAAGGCGAGCAGCCCGTCCGAGACGCGCATGATGACGGCGTCGAGCCAGCCGCCGCGGTATCCGGCGAGAAGGCCGAGGACGGTTCCCGCCACGAGCGCGGCGCCCACCGTGATCGTGGCGACCTCGACCGTGACGAGGGCGCCGGAGACGATCCGGGCCAGGACGTCCCGGCCGAGTTCGTCGGTGCCCAGCAGGTGCCGCGCGCCGGGGCCGGCCAGCAGGTGGTTGGTGTCGGTGGCCCGCATGCGGTCGCTGACCAGCGGCCGGGCGGCGGCGGCCAGGACCAGCATCAGGAGGACGGGCAGGGCGAGTTGAGCACGGCGGTCGTGGCGCAGCCGGTCCAGGACGGGCCGGCGCGGAGCCGGGGCGAGGGTTGCTGTGGTGGCCATCGTCGCTCCTGTCAGTACGTGATGCGCGGGTCGAGCCACGCGTAGATCAGGTCGGCCAGCAGGTTCACCAGGAGCACGAAGACCACGACCATCAGGACGGCGCCCTGGACGACGGGCAGATCGCGGCTGAAGATGCCGTTGACGATCAGGGTGCCCATGCCGGGGATGGTGAAGACCGTCTCGGTGACCACGGTGGCGCTCATCAGGGCGCCGATCTGCAGCGCCACGACGGTCACCACCGGGACGACCGCGTTGCGCAGCGCGTAGACGCCGACGATGCGGCGCCGGGACAGGCCGCTGGCCTGCGCGGTGCGGATGTAGTCCTCGTTGAACGCCGCCAGCAGCGCGGCCCGGGTCTGGCGCATGGTGACCGCCGCGATGGTCGAGCCGATGGTGATCGCGGGCAGCACCATGTGCCGCAGGTTCTCCACCGGGTCCTCGGTGAACGGCACGAACCCGGAGGGCGGCAGCACCCTGAGCCACAGTCCGAACACCAGGATGAGCAGGGCGGCGAGGTAGAAGTGCGGCGCCGACAGGGCCAGCAGACCGGCGGAGTTGAGTGCCGTGTCGGTCGGTGTGCGCCGCTTCACCGCCATGAGGACGCCGGCGGGTATGCCGACGAGAAGGGCGAAGAGCAGGGCGATGAGGCCGAGTTCCACCGTGGCCGAGAGCCGTTCGCCGAGCACGCTGCCGATGTTCTCGCCGGTGAGCCAGGACGCGCCGAGGTCGCCGTGCGCGATACCGCCGATCCACTCCGCGAACTGCTTCCACAGGGGTGCGTCCAGACCCAGGTCGGCACGCAGCGCCGCACGGTCCGCGGCGCTGGCCTCCTGGCCGAGGATGTCCACGGTGGGATCTCCCGGCATCAGCCTGAGCAGGATGAACAGCACCATCGACACGATCAGGACGACGGGTACCAGTTGCAGTAGGCGGCGTATCAAGTATCCGGTCATCGTGCCGGCTCCGTCTGTGCGTGGTGCGGGCGTTCGGACACGACCGGATCACCGGTCGCCGGTGCCCCCGGCAGGCGGCGCAGCCATTCCAGCCGCGGCGCGGGGGCGAGATCGTAGGCGTAGAGAGCGAGCGCGCCGGCGCCGTGCGAGCGGGCCCACCCGGCGATCTCCCGGATCTGCTCCTCGCTGTCCGTGCACTGCGCGCCCAGGTGCCAGCCGGCGGTGACATGCGCGCCGGTGCGGCCGGCCGCGGCGAGGTCACGGAAGAGCGCGGCGCCGTCCCCGCTGAGGCTGGTGACCGTGAGCGACCCGGCGGTGCGGGCCAGCGCGTCGAGGTCGCCGGAGGACTTCCCGTCGCAGGCGTAGGGATCGGCGGTGGCGCGCACGGAGACGGGCAGTCCCCGGGCGGCGGCGGTCGCCGCGCGCACCAGGTCCGTGGTCACCTCGGACCGTACGGCGAGGAGCGAGTCGTGCAGCTCCCGGCCCAGCGCGGCGACGGCGTCCTCACCGATGCCGCGGGCCGGTCGGGCGTCGGCCAGCTGGTCCAGCAGCGCCTTCCTGGCGCGGGCGGCGGCCTCCGCGGCGTCGACCCCCACCCTGGCGCAGCGCTCGGAGCAGGCGGCGCAGAAGCAGAGGGAGAGCAGCCAGCGGTCCGCCGGACGCAGGTCGGCGCCGTACTTGTCGTGCGCGCTCTGGTGCTGCCAGCCCAGATAGCCGAACGCCTCCAGTTCCAGGCCGCTCACGCCCGGCCGGCCGGCCGTCTCCGCCACCAGGCCGGCCGCGTAGCGGACCACGTCCGGCTGGGCGGGGCAGAGGGCGTGCCGGTAGGCGTGGCCGAACGCGTTGCGCAGAGCGAGGCCGGGGTGTGCGGTGGCCGGGCCCGACTGGTGGAGCCCCACCAGCCAGGCGGTCACGGCGACCCCCGAGGCCGTCAGCGCGGAGGTCGCCGCCGTGGCCTCGTCGCCCAGGACGGGCAGGGACGGGCCCGCGTCACGGCCCGCGCCTTCCTCCGGGGTGAACCAGCGGCCGGCGGGGAAGTCCACCACGGCCGCCGGGTCGCTCGTGGTCAGCAGCCAGCGACCGCCGTGGTAGGCGTAGGCGAGGCGCACCCGGTCGACACCGCCGGCGCGCAGGCGTTCCGCCTGGGTCCGGGGTGCCCGGCGGAACGACAGGGGATGGGCGAAGACCTCGGTTCTCACCGCTCGTCACCCAGTGCCCTGGACAGGATCTGCCGGGCCTTGCGGATATGGACCCGGGTCAGCTCCTCGGCACGTTCGCCGTCCCCCCGCTCCACGGCCTCCAGGATGGCCGCGTGCTCCGCCGCCTCCTCCTCGAAGGTCGCCCGCAGCCGCCAGCCGAGACCTGCCACGAAGGCGGTCAGATCCTGGAGCTGGTCGAGGAAATCGCACAGGAAGCTGTTGTCGCAGGCCGCGTACAACTCCCGGTGGAAACGTCGGTTGACGATGCCCAGACCGTGCGTCTCACCGGAGCCGATCAGCGCGGCGGCCTCGTCGAGCGCCTGGCGCGCACCGGGGTGGGGGACGGCTCCGCGCTGCTCGACGGTCAGCCGCACGGCCTCCGGTTCGGTGGCACCCCGGGCCGTGTACAGCTCCCGCACCAGCCTGTCGTCGGGCCGGCGGACGCTCACGCCCTGATAGGCGTTGATCTCCACCAGGCCCGTCGACTGCAACTGCTTCAGCGCCTCGCGCACGGGGGTCTTCGACACCCCGTACAGCTCGGCGAGTTCGCGCTCCACCAGCGGGCGTCCAGGGGGCAGAACGCCCTCCAGGATCGCCTCCCGCAACGCGTCGCGCACCCGGTCGGTGCGGGACGCCGGCTGTCGCAGGGGAGGCAGCACGACGGCGGGAGGGGTCCCCGCGCCGGGGGCTTCGTATTCGATGCTCGGCATGGCGGCATCGTGGTATGCCACGACACCAGAACGCAACCCATCGGCAACAACTCAGTTCGATTTTCGTTTAACTGATGAGCCGTCAGGACACTGACGGCTTGCTCTGTCTTGCGTCCGGCGAGGAGGTCTGCCACCCTCACCCGGGCGACTCCGCGTCAGAAGCGGGCGACCGTATAGCGGTCCACCACGGCGTCGTCCAGTTCGATGCCCAGGCCGGGACCCGTGGGGACGGTGAGGGCGCCGTCACGGAACTCCGGGGCCTCGACCAGGATGTTCTCCCGGACGGGGTTGGGCAGCCGGTTGTACTCGTAGGTGCGCAGATTGGGGGTGGCGGCGCACAGGTGCAGGGCCGCTGCCAGGCTGACGCCCGAACCCACACCGTGCGGCGCGATGTCGACGTGGAAGGCGGAGGCGAGGGCCGCGATGCGGGTCGCCTCGGTGACGCCTCCACACCGGGCCATATTGGGCATGAACACATCGATGGCCTGGTGGAGCAGTGAGTCCCGCAGGTCGAAGCGGGTGAAGTGGGTCTCGCCGTTGACGATGGTGAGGGCGGTGCGGCGGCGCAGCTCCGCGAGGTTGGCCAGGTCGTCGACCTGGAGCGGCTCCTCGAACCAGGTGATGTCCAGGTCGCGGAGGACGCTGCCGACGCGGGTCGCCTCGTCCAGGTCGTACGCGCAGTTGGCGTCGGTTAGCACCGCGATGTCGTCGCCGACCTCCGCGCGTACCGCGGTCAGGTGCGCGCGGTCCGTACGGACATCGCGCCCGATCTTCACCTTCAGCGCGCGGAAGCCCTGGTCGACGTAGAACCGGGCCTGCCGGGCCTACGCCTGTGGGTCGGAGTGGAGAGCGACGGGGCTGGCGTAGCACTCGACGCGCTCGCGGACCGGACCGCCGAGGAGGCGGTGCACCGGCTGGCCGGCGGCCTTGCCGCGCAGGTCCCACAGCGCCATGTCGATGCCGGCCAGGGCCTCCAGGTAGAAGCCGCGGTTGTGCCCGCCCGCGGCCTGCCCCCCGAAGAGGCGATCCCACACGGCGGTGGTGGCGAGGGCGTCCTGGCCGACCAGCAGCGGGGCCAGCACCGTGGAGACGACGGTCTCGACGTCCTCGCCGACCACGAGTACGGCTACACCGTCGCCGGGCACAACCTGGGCGGAGAGGGTCCCGCCACCGCCCGCCGTGGTCCAGCGGTCGGTGGTGGGCGCCAGGCGAGGCCTGACGGGCGCCGTCCGCCGGAGCCACCGCCCCGGCCGGCCGGGCCACCGGTCCCGATGCTCAGCCGCGCGGAGTCAGTACCGCGTCCACCGCCGCGTAGAGGATCTCCCGCTCCTGTCGCGTGAGCGAGTCCTCGGTGGGCAGGGCCCGCTCGAAGGCGAGCCCGTTCAGGACGGTGGAGAGGAAACGGGCGCCGCGGGGGATGCCGGCCACCGGCAGGGCGTCCTCCCCGGTCAGGGAGCTGAGCCAGCTCTCGATGCGGTGCTGGGTGTCCCGCTTGATCGCCAGGTAGGCCTCCCGCGACCGCGCGGTCTGCTCGGCGACCACGAACGTGCTGACCAGGGCGTCCATGGCCGCGCGGGCCTGCGCGCCGACGCCCACCGACGCCAGGATCTGGCTCAGGCACTCCACAAGCCGGTCCCGGGCGGGCAGAGAGGTGTCGTGGATGCGGTCCGCTGCCGCGATCCAGTCGTGGATACGGCCCATCACCTCGTCCCGCAGTCCCTGCTGGGTGGGGAAGTGGTGGCGCAGCGATCCGGTGCTCACCCCGGCTCGCGCGGCGACCGCGCGCACACTCAGGCGCGCCGTCACCCCTTCCTCGGCAAGGATCGACGCGGCGGCGGCGAGGATCTGTTCGCGGGTGCCGGACGGCTTCACGTCGCCCACGGTGGCATCGACCTCCTGTCAGCACACTGTGCTAGTACACCGTGTTAGCCTAGCGGAAAGTTCACCAACACAGTGTGTTGGTGCATCCGGAGAGCGCAGCAGAGGAGGCACCCCGTGCTACAGCAATGGCGACGCCGCCGCGCCGAAGGCCGCGCCCAGCCCGGTGACGGACGAGAACTCCGGCCCTTCCGGTGGTGGCAGCTACCCGGCCGCGCCCTGTTCCATCTCGACCCGGCCGACCCGCGAAGCACATCGCACCGGTACTCCGTGGACGTGCGGCACTGGCACAACCAGTCGGCCGGGGACGTGAAGGCGCACCTCTACCGCGACGGCCGTCAGCACATGGTGGGCAAGATGCCGGTCGCCTTCCCCGTCGAGGGCGGCGTGGTCGAGGTGTCCATGAGCAGGTTCGGGATCAGGCGCTGCCACTTCGTGGCCCCGGACGGCACCGAGCGCCTGCTCCGGCCCGATCCCAGGTCGCCCGAGGGCCGGCGGGCCCACTTCGAGACCAGCCATCCCGTCGCCGGCCGGGCCATCGGGGTCGCGTCGGTCCTGGCCCTGGTGATCGGCGCGGTCCTGCTCGTCCAGCAGCTCGTCGTGCCGCTGTCCGCGATACCGCCCGTGGCCGAACGCTTCGGGCACATCGAACCGCTGGTCAGCCTCCCCACCTGGCTGAACATCGCCCTTGGCGCCGCGGCCGCGCTGGCCAGCACCGAACGCGCCCTGCGCCTGCGCTATCACTGGATACTCGACGCGATGGGGAACTGACCTGGACGCATCACGCACCCATGTCACCCCGGTCCCCGCTGACACTTACGGTCCACGCACGCCCTGAATATGCTGGCAGATCAAGGGATTTGGCTCAGACAAGGAGATCGTTTCTTGTGGACCGACCTTTCGACACCGGGGCGCCGACGGTCAGGGATCGCATGGAGGCGTGGCAGGCTGTAACGAAGGACTCCCTCCCCCCGAGCGTCATCAGCGTCGACCGCGCCGAAGACTTCCGGGCCTCGCTGCGGGTCACGCGGCCCGGTGCCGGTCAGGTGACCGCGCTCACCGACTCCTCGCCCCGATACCGACGCACACCCCTGCTCGTACGGCGCTCCGACCCCGGGCTGTACTCCATAGGGCTCATCCGGCGCGGAGTACGACACCTGTCGCAAGCCCAGAAGGAAACCGGGGCCGACTTATCCGACTTGGTGTTCTACTCGACGTTCACGCCATTCGACGCACGCGTGCTCACCGCCGAGGAATCCGCTTTATCGGTGATTGCCCAGTTTCCGCAGGCACTTGTTCCGCTGCCCCCGAGTGCGGTGGACGCCCTGCTCGGAAGCCGCTTCTCCGGGCGAAAGGGCATAGGCGCCCTGCTCGCGCAGCTGTTGACCCAGTTGGCCAGGGACGACAGCGCCTACTCGCCCGCCGACGGCGCCCGACTCGGTACGGTCCTGCTCGACCTCGTGACCGCCCTGCTCGCCCATCACATCGAAGCCGGTGCCGCGCCCTCGGAGTCCGGCAGGCGAGCGATGTTCACACGCGTCCGCGCCTTCGTCGAACAGCACCTGGGCGATGCGGAGTTGGCTCCTGTCGCCATCGCCGCCGCCCACCACATCTCCACGCGCAGCCTGCACCGCCTCTTCCGTGACCACGGCCTGACCGTGGCTGCCTACATCCGCCACCAGCGCTTGGAACGTTCCCGTCAGGACCTCGCCGATCCCGCCCTTGCGACCCGGCCCATCAACACGGTGGCCACCCAGTGGGGCTTCCCTCACCCCGAGACCTTCAGCCGCGCGTTCCGCACCGCGTACGGCCTCGCCCCGCGCGACTACCGCCATGCCCGACTCGGCCACGGGGCGCCTGATCTCGGCACCGCCGCTGCCCTGCCGGGCGGCTGGCGCGACCCGTCAAGTACCTGGCACCCACCGTCAATGACAGGTGTATCACCCGCCACCGATCCTTCACTGGTGCCCGCGACCGACGAAGGTCGTCTTTCGACTGGAAGGTGCCCATGAAGAACGTCATCGCCGTTACCGTCGCCGCTGCCGCACTCTCGCTCTCCGCCGTATCGACCGCTCACGCCTCTCCGGCCGTCGCCGCCGTCACCTGCCCGGGCTCCATCAACAGCTTCACCCACGTCTTGACGAGCGTGGACTGGCTGAAGGTGCGTACCGGACCGTCGACGAGCAACACCGCCATCGGCGAGATACCCGGCGGCGCCGGGTTCCACTTCAGCTCCTCCTCAGGAAAGGAGTCCGGAGGTCACTACTGGGTGTGCGGCTACGGCTACAACGGCAGCGTCAAACTCAACGGCTGGGTAGCCGGCGAATTCCTGCTCTGGCCCTGACTCGGCCGGGCCGGCCGGCGCGACCGAGGTGGTCGGCACCGGCCGACGCCCGCTCCGGGCGGTCCGGCGGCCGGTGGGGTGGCGCGCGCCGGTCACAGACCGAGGTCGCTCAGGCCCGGGTGGTCGTCCGGGCGGCGCCCCGGCTCCCAGTGGAAGAGGCGGTCCGCCTCCGCGATGGGGAGGTCGTTGATGCAGGCGTACCGCCTGACCATCAAGCCGTCCTCGCCGAAGTCCCAGTTCTCGTTGCCGTAGGAACGGAACCAGTTTCCCGAGTCGTCGTGGCATTCGTAGGCGAACCGGACGGCTATGCGGGGTCCGCTGAAGGCCCACAGCTCCTTGATCAGCCGGTAGTCCAGTTCGCGCTTCCACTTGCGCTCCAGGAAGGCGACGATCTGTTCGCGCCCCGTGGGGAACTCGGCACGATTGCGCCACCGGCAGTCGACCGAGTAGCCGTGTGCCACCCGGTCGGGGTCGCGGCTGTTCCAACTGTCCTCGGCGAGCCGTACTTTCTCCCATGCCGTCTCTTCGGTGAACGGGGGCAACGGGGGGCGAGTTTCCTCGGGCATACCCACTCCTGGACGAGTTCGCCGGCCGGCGCGAGAAACCCGGTCATCCTTCGATGAAGGCGAGGATCTCCGGGTTGAGGACGTCGGGGTGGACGGAGAGCATTCCGTGCGGCCACCCGTCATAGCTTTTGAGGGTGGAGTTCTTGAGCAGTTCGGCGGTCTTCGGCGCGGAGTCCTCGTACGGTACGACCTGGTCGTCGGTGCCGTGCAGGACGAGTACGGGGACGTCGATGCTCTTGAGGTCCTCGGTGAAGTCGGTCTCGGAGAACGCCTTGATGCACTCGTAGTGCGCGTTCGCCGCGCCCCTCATGCCCTGCCACCACCACCGGTCGATGAGACCCTGCGACACCTCGGCGCCGGGCCGGTTGTAGCCGTAGAACGGTCCGGAGGGCACGTCGATGTAGAACTGGGCGCGGTTGGCGGCGAGTGCGTCGCGCAGTTCGTCGAAGGCTTCGATCGGGGTGCCTTCGGGGTTGCTGTCCTTCTTGACCATGACCGGGGGTACGGCGTTGGAGATGACCGCCTTGGACACGCGGCCCGGCTTCGCCCGCGCCACGTAGTGGATGACCTCGCCGCCGCCGGTGGAGTGCCCGATGTGCACCGCGTCCTTGAGGTCCAGGGCGTCGGTCAGGGCGGCCACGTCGGCGGCGTAGGTGTCCATCTCGTGGCCGCTCGACGGCTGGCTGGAGCGTCCGTGGCCGCGGCGGTCGTGGGCGATGACGCGGTAGCCCTTGGACAGGAAGTACAGCAGCTGGTTGTCCCAGTCCTCGTGGCTCAGCGGCCAGCCGTGGTGGAAGACGAGCGGCTGGGCGTCCCGGGGGCCCCAGTCGACGTAGAAGATTTCGGTACCGTCAGACGTGGTGACCGTTCCCATGATTGAACCCTCCGGGTGAGTATCTGCGTGGCTGTTCCCCGGGGCCCGTTCCGCTGCCGACGCGACGGCCCCGGGGGCTGCTTACGTGTCCCCCGGACACTTGCTCGCCCCCCGTCCCTGCCACGCTACGCGCGCACCCATGAGCGTGCATGTCAGCGCCCTTGAGACCGCGGGCTGATTCTCTGCGGCGCACCTGTCGGCTTCACCGGCGTACGGGGTTCGTGGCGGCGGGCAGCGGGGGAGCCGTCGGACAGCTCCGACAACCCGAACACGCCTTGTCCCGCCGCGCCTTCGCCTGCGGGAGCGCCTGCCCCGCCTCTCACGCCTGCTACGACCGGCGGCGAGATCGAAGCAAGTCCTGTACCGCAGGCCGGAGTTGGCGTGCTCTTCGGCCGTGGGCCACTCCCGGCCCCGTGGGGCCTCGACGGCACGCGCGTCAGCATGCCCTCGCTGTCAGCCGCGTGCACGCCAGAGGCAGTCCGCCCCCATGATAATTTCGAGTTCAACGACAGTGCCGGTCGTCCGCGCTCCGATGCGTGTCGCTGGATGCTCGGCCGGCACCCCCCCCCCAGGGAGGTACCAGAAGTTGTTCGGCCGCTGGAGGAAGACAGCTGGAGCGAGTCGCACGAGGCGGGTGAACGTTCTTTCCGGGCTCCCCGTACCCCGGTCGTCGGGGATGCTCGGCTGCCGGGTGGTCGATCCGTTCGGCGCCCCGTTGCAGTACGCGGACATCGTTGTCACCGACCGCGCGGGCCGTACGGTGGCGACCGGGCAGTCCGACGCCAACGGATGCTTCTTCGCCTCCGTGGTGGCCGGTGAGCAGCGGATCGCGGTCACCTGCGAGGGATTCTCACCGAAGCACGTGTTCGCTGCCGTCGTGGAGGACGAGTACACGGCCGTAGGGGACTTCATGCTCGAAGTCTCGGCCCCGCCGCAGGTTCCGGAACCCGGAGACTGGGAGATCGATCCGACCCATACGCAGATAGGATTCACCGCCCGGCACATCGGGCTGGCCCGCATCCACGGAAGGTTCAACAACTTCGCCGGCGAGGTGCGGGTGGCCGAGCGCATGGAGAACTCGTCGCTGCACGTGGTCATCGACGCGGCGTCCATCGACACCAATGTCGAGATGCGGGACAGGCACCTGCGCTCCGCCGACTTCCTGAACGTCGAGAACTTCCCGACCCTCGAGTTCTACGGCGACCGCTTCGCGCACCGCGGCGGCAGACGATGGGACGTGACGGGCGCGCTGACACTGCACGGCGTCACCCGTTCCGTCACCCTGGAGACCCGCTATCTGGGACTCGGCAGGGGGCTGGAGGGGCAGACCAGAGCGGCGTGCCGGGCCACCACCGAGCTGCATCGCGAGGACTTCACTCTGACCTGGCAGTCGATGGTGGCCCAGGGCATAGCGGTGGTCGGCTCCAGCATTTCCATCGACATGGACATACAGATCGTGCCGAAGGGCTGAGCGTTCTTCAGCGTCGACTCCGAAGTCGCGTCACGACAGCCTGAGGGCGACGAGGTCCCGTGCGGTCATCGTGTCCGCTGCCTTCAGGTGTGGCGCGGCTTCGGAGCACCGGTGCTGGCGCTCCAGGATGCGCGCGAGAGCGAGGTGGGCGGAGGGGTGAGCCGGCTCGGAGTCGAGGATGCGGCGCAGTTCCGTCTCGGCCAGTGAGAGCTGCGCCGTGTAGTAGTACGAACGGGCGAGGAGCATGCGGAGGTCGAGATTGAACGGCGCCGCGGCGACCAGATCCTGGAGAACCAGGGAAGCGGCGCGGTAGCGATGGGACGCGTAGAGACGGGCCGCGTATCGCCGGCGCTCGTTCCAGCTGACTCTTCGCGTCCCGACCATGGCATGCTCCGTTCACTCCTGATGCGGATGATCCTTCGGCGTGAGCAGAGGCATCCACGGTGTTCCGCGACGCGAAAGACGGCGCGACTCACCGGCGGCAACTTCATTGAACATTGAATTATTCCGCCGTCCTGCGGGCGCCTGGGCGCCAGGTGCCGGTGGCGGGGTCCAGTCGCCGGGCCCGGTGGCCGCCGGCCCAGGCGGCAGAGGACGTGGACGGCGAAGGAGACCTTGGTCACACACGGGCTGGTAGGAATGCCGCTGCCCCGCGCCAGGGGGATGCCGCCCTCGACGCAGAGCGCCGCGAAGACCGTGCTGAGCAGGGGGAGCGGGCGTGGCGAAAAGATTCCAGATCTGAGTGCATCCACTCCGGTGACAGTGGCGGAACTCATGGCCGTCATTGGTTGGCTCAACTGCCTTCAGGAGTGAACTGTCTTGACCCGTACCGTTCTTGCCACCGCCACCGCCACTGTCGCCGCGCTGGTGATCGCTGCTCCGACCGCCTCGGCCGCCCCGCACCGCGTACACGTCAAGAGCGGGCACACCTCCGTCACCGTGGCCCCGGCGATCGCCGGGGCGCTGCTGTCCAACGGCATCGCCCCCATCGTCACCCGCCCCGGCAAGCCCTCCCTCACCACCGTCGGCCACCAGCCCACCCTCAAGGCCACCTACCCCGTCACCGGCGGCGCCCTGACCACCAGCCCCCTCGGCGGAACCATCAAGCACACGGGCGGCCTGAAGTTCACCAACGTCTTCAACGGCCGCTCCCTTGAGGTCAAGAACTTCACCATCGACCTCAACAAGGGCAGCCTCACCGGCCACGTCGCCGGCACCCGCACCCGCGTCCCCGTCTTCAAGCTCGACCTCTCCACCGCCCACGTCAAGCTCACCAAGCACGGCGCCGACGCCACCCACGTCACCCTCAAGCTCACCAAGGAAGCAGCCGGCGCCCTCAACACCACACTCAACACCAAGATCTTCTCCACCGGCCTGACCATCGGCACCGCCGACACCCACCCCCGCTTCTGACCCCCACCAACCTCACACACCGGACCGGCCCACCCCAGCTCATCCCGGGGGTGGGCCGACTCGATTTTCCCCTGCTCACCAGCGCTCCGACCCCGGCAGTCCGCTCGGCTCCCGGCCATCTCCGGAAACGCGGCACCGCCGTGACCGCCGTCTTCAAGGGTGACGCCCGTCGGACAGGAACGGCCGGTGTGCGTCTCGCAGGCTCGAAGCAGGGCCGCTGAGCTGTGGTGGCGCCGAGCGTCGAATCCTCGGTGCGCTCTCGTCGCTTTGCCCTTCCCCAGGGTCGGGGTTAGCTTCGAAACTGGTGACAGGCGTCACGCGACGCGGAGCAGGAATGCGACTCGGGGGGTTCAGCCCAAGGTCTCGCGGCGACCGCACCTTCAGACGGTGTGGCGTGACGCGTTTCCGAACCGGAGGGTGCGGGAGGTCAGTGTGCTACCCACGCGACACAATTCGGCGATCATCAACGGGCAGGAAGTCTTCTACCGAGAAGCCGGTCCCAGCGACGCACCGGTCGTGCTGTTGCTGCACGGGTTCCCGAGCAGTTCCCACATGTTCCGGCACCTCGTCCCCGCGCTGGCCGACGACTACCATGTGATCGCACCCGACCACATCGGATACGGCCGCTCGGCGATGCCCTCGGTGGACGAGTTCGACTACACCTTCGACAACCTGGCGGACATCACCGCCGGGCTGCTCAACCATCTGGGCGTTCAGCGCTTCGCCATCTACGTGCACGACTACGGGGCACCGATCGGCTGGCGGCTCGCGCTCGACCCTTCCTTCGATGTCAGCGCGATCATCTCGCAGAGCGGCAACGCCTATATGGAGGGTTTCGCCAAACCCTTCTGGGACGACCTGTTCGCGTACGCCACCGATCCCAGTGGTGACACGGAGCCGGGCGCGCGGGCCAAGTTCAGCCCCAGTACGACACGCTGGCAGTACGAGAACGGCGCGTCCGACAGCAGTCTCGTCAGTCCCGACACCTGGACGATCGACCAACTCCTGCTGGAGCGGCCCGGCAACGACGAGGTGCAGCTGGCCCTCTTCCGGGACTACCCCACGAACATCGAGGGCTACCCGAAGCTCCAGGAGTACTTCCGCGACAGTCAGGTGCCCCTGCTCGCGGTCTGGGGCGACCGGGACGAGATCTTCGGGCCGGACGGCGCGCGCGCCTTCTCGCGCGACCTGCCCGAGGCCGAAGTCCATCTGCTGCCCGCCGGCCACTTCGCCCTCGAAACGCACCTGGACGCCATCAGCGGATACATCCACGGATTCCTCGGACGCGTCCTCGCCTGAGGCTGAGGCTGAGGCTGAGG
>NZ_JBHXLV010000130.1:0-18879 GCF_042721685.1 Streptomyces sp. NPDC058459
CGGCCGGACTTCTCCGGCCGGGGCACGGTCGCAAGTGGGCTCTGCTGCGGCCGTGTTGCGGGGATGTGGCGTACATGAAGTCCTCGTGTCGGGGTTCATGGCGGGCTGTCCGGAGCTGCCGGCCCGTGCTTGTCTCGTGCCCGAACCCGCGCCCGCACCGCACGAGGAGCACCATGAGCAGCCAGCCCATCGACTCGGTCACCGCCGGCCACACCCCGGACGAGCCGCCCGCCGGCCCCGACACCTCCGCCTGGTCCTTCGAGACCCGGCAGATCCACGCCGGCGCGGTCCCCGACCCGACGACCGGGGCACGCGCCACCCCGATCTACCAGACCACGTCCTTCGTCTTCCAGGACACCCAGCACGCCGCCGACCTGTTCTCGCTGGCCGAGCCCGGCAACATCTACACCCGTATCCACAACCCGACGCAGGACGTGTTCGAGCAGCGGATCGCCGCGCTGGAGGGCGGGGTCGCCGCCGTCGCGCTGGCGTCCGGGCAGGCCGCCGAGACGCTCGCCCTGCTGACCCTGGCGGGCGCGGGCGACCACATCGTCTCCAGCGCCTCGCTGTACGGCGGCACGTACAACCTGTTCCGGCACACCCTGCCGAGGCTGGGCATCGAGGTGTCCTTCGTGGCCGACCCGGACGACGCGGACGCCTGGCGGGCGGCGATCCGGCCCAACACCAAGGCGCTGTTCGCGGAGACCCTGGGCAATCCGCGCGGCAACGTGCTCGACGTACGGGCGGTCGCGGACGTGGCGCACGACGCGGGTGTGCCGCTGATCGTCGACAACACGGTGCCGACCCCGTATCTGCTGCGGCCCATCGAGCACGGCGCGGACATCGTGGTGCACTCCGCGACCAAGTTCCTCGGCGGACACGGCACCGCCATCGCGGGTGTGGTGGTGGACGCCGGCACCTTCGACTTCGGCGCGCACCCGGAGCGGTTCCCGGACTTCTCCGAGCCCGACCCGAGCTACCACGGCCTGCGGTACTGGCCGGCGCTCGGTCCGGGTGCGTTCGCGGTCAAGCTGCGGGTGCAGTTGCTGCGCGACCTGGGCCCGGCGCTCTCCCCGCACTCGGCGTTCCTGCTGCTCCAGGGCGTGGAGACGCTCAGCCTGCGCCTCGAACGGCACTCCGCCAACGCGCTGGCCCTGGCCCAGTGGCTGGAGAGCCGCGACGAGGTGGCCGCCGTCCACTATCCGGGGCTGGAGTCCAGCAAGTGGTACGAGGCCGGGCGGAAGTACCTGCCCGACGGCTCCGGCGCCGTCGTCTCCTTCGAACTGCGGGACGGGGTGGAGGCCGGCAAGAGGTTCGTGGACGCGGTGGAGCTGTTCAGCCACCTCGCCAACATCGGTGACGTACGCAGCCTGATCATCCACCCCGCCTCCACCACGCACAGCCAGCTGGACGAGGAGCAGCTGCGGGCGACCGGTACCGCGCCGGGGCTGGTCCGGCTGTCGGTGGGCATCGAGAACCTGGCGGATCTGAAGGCGGATCTGGAGGCCGGGTTCCGCGCGGCCAAGGGCGCCTCCTGAGCACCGTTCCGCGCGCCCACCCCGCCCCGCCGGCGGCGGTCACCGGCGCCTGGCGGGACGGGGACCCCGCCGGGCGCCGCCGGTGGCACTCGGCGGTCACGCCGCTGCCGCTGGAGGCGGGCGGTGAACTGCCAGACGTCCGGCTGGCGTTCGAGACCTGGGGGCGACTCGCACCGGACCGCGCCAACGCCGTCCTGGTGCTGCACGCGCTGACCGGTGACAGCCATGCGGCGGGTGCGGCCGGGCTAGGGCATCCCACGCCCGGCTGGTGGGACGCGCTGGTCGGTCCTGGCCGGGCGCTGGACACGGACCGCTGGTTCGTGGTCGCGCCGAACGTGCTGGGCGGCTGTCAGGGCAGCACCGGCCCGGCCTCTTCCCGGCCGGGCACCGACCGGGCCTGGGGCGGGGCGTTCCCGTTCCTGACCCAGCGGGACCAGGTGGCGGCGGAGGCCGGGCTCGCGGACGCCCTCGGGATCGAGCGGTGGGCGCTGGTCGTAGGCGGCTCGATGGGCGGGATGCGCGCGGCGGAGTGGGCGGTGTCGTACCCGGAGCGGGTCGGCGCGCTGCTGCTGCTGGCCACGACAGCGTCCGCCAGTGCGGAGCAGATCGCCTGGGCGCAGATCCAGCTGGGGGCCATCCGCGCCGACCCGCACTGGCGGGGCGGCGACTACCACTCCGCCGGACGCGGCCCGGTGGACGGACTCGGTCTGGCCCGCCGGCTGGCGCACGTGACCTACCGCGCCGAGGCGGAACTCCAGACCCGGTTCGGCCGGGCTCCGCAGGGCGCCGAGGACCCGTGGCACGGGGGCCGCTACCAGGTGGGCTCGTACTTGGACCATCATGCCGAGAAGCTCGTCCACCGCTTCGACGCGGGGAGTTACGTGGTGCTGACCGAGGCGATGAACGCGCATGACGTGGGGCGTGGGAGGGGTGGTGTGCGGTCGGCGCTGGCGCGGGTGCGGGCGCCCGCCCTGGTCGCCGGGGTGGACTCCGACCGGCTCTATCCGCTGTCCCAGCAGCGGGAGCTGGCCGCGCTGATCCCGTCGGCGGACGGGGTGCGGGTGGTGGAGTCGCCGTACGGGCATGACGGGTTCCTGATCGAGACGGAGCAGGTCGGCACACTGGTGGCCGAGTTGCTGCGCTGATCCCTGGGAGCCGACCGTGTCCGAGCCCTCGTTCGAGCTGCTGCCCGGTGACCCGTCGTCGCCGGTGCTGCTGCATGTACCGCATTCCTCGCGGGTGATCCCGGCGGAGGTGCGGGCGGGGCTGCTGCTCGGCGACGCGGCTCTGGAGCGGGAGCTGGACCACATCACGGACGCGCACACGGCCGGACTGGCCGAGCGGGCGGCCGCTCTGGCGGGGGTGCGGCCGTGGCGGTTCGTGAACCGGCTGTCACGGCTGGTGGTGGACCCGGAGCGGTTCCCGGACGAGCGGGAGGAGATGCGCGCCGTGGGCATGGGCGCGGTCTACACCCGCACCACGCACGGAGAGCCGCTCCGGCCCGAGGGCACCGGCCAGGAGCCGTTGGTCGAGCGGTACTTCGAGCCGTACGCCCAGGCGATCACCGACGCGGTGACGGAGCGGCTGGCCGCGACCGGGCGGGTGGTGGTGATCGACGTCCACTCCTACCCGTCCCGGCCGCTGCCGTACGAGCTGCACGGCGGGGGCCCGCGTCCGGCGGTGTGTCTGGGCACGGACGCCTTCCACACCCCGCCGGGGCTGACGGCGGCGGCGCGGTCGGCGTTCTCGCCGTACGGGAAGACGGGACTGGACAGCCCGTTCGCCGGGACGTACGTACCTCTCGCCCACTACGGCCGGGAGCGGCGGGTGAGCGCGCTGATGGTGGAGCTCCGCCGGGACACGTACATGACGGAACCCGGCGGACCACCCGGAGCGGGCCTGGACCGGCTGGCCGGTGCCCTGGCCGTACTGGTGGACGCTGTCGGCTAGCCCCTGGCGTGGGCCGTCCAGTCCAGGATCTGCACGGCGGCCCCGGCGGCTTCGAGGCCCTGGCAGCGGCCGTGGTGGCGGCGGGCGATGCCGTCGAGGTCGAGGTGGGTGCCGAAGGCGGGGTGGGCGGCGAGGCGGCGGGCGTAGGACCACAGGGCGGTGAAGCCGGTGATCCGGTGCACGGCGGAGGCGTCGAGGTGGCAGCGGTGCACGGTGTCGAGCTGGACCAGGGAGACCCAGAGGTCGATGTCGGCGGCGGTCAGCCGGCCGCCGGCGAGGTACTCCTCCTCGGTGAGCCAGCGCTCCAGCCGGCTCAGGGTTTCGAGGAGCACGTCGAGCGCGGCGGCCCGCCCGGCCGGGTCCTCGTCGGCGCGGCCCGCCCGCTGCGCGGCCTGTTCGATGCCCTCGGCGCAGAGCCGTTCCACGGCGTCGATGGTGGACTCCCAGCCGAGGGGCCGCAGCGGGGCACCGTCGGCGCGCGGGAAGAGGTCCAGGTCACGCAGGATGTCGGGGGCGTGGGTGCTGACGAGGCGCCCGGACCAGGCGTCGCTGAGCACGGGGGCGTGCGCGGGTCCGGAGTAGCGGTGGGCGCTCGCCTCGTAGAGCGGCTGGAGCGCGGCGTGCCCGCCGTCCGGGGCGTCGGGGACGGCGGGGAGCCAGGTGACCGGACAGCTCGCGTCGAGGCCGAGCAGGCGGTGGCCGATGGCGAGGCGCAGTCCGTCGGGGTCGGCGGTGGAGAGGTGGAGCCGGTAGCGGTGCGGCACGGCGTAGTGGCCGCTGCGGGCGTCCTGGCCGAGCCGCCCACGGAAGGCGGAACTGTGCCGGACGGTCGGCAGGGCGGTCGGCGCGGTGATGGGCATACGTACGTCTCCCCAGAGGCGAGGGCGCGCGGGCGCGCCTGCGGGAACAGCGGCGGCTGAGAGGGCGAGGAGGTGTGAGGAAAGCGCTCGGACGGGCTAAGGCCCAGGTCAGTGGCGCGGTCCGATGGCGCTGCACACGCGCAGCAGGTCGATGTGCAGGCGGGAGGTGAGGAGGGGCGCGCGCCACGGCGTGCGGCCGCTGCGGCCGGTCACCGTCTCCAGGCGCGTCATGCGTCCCCACCCCGTTCGCTGGACTTCCCCGACTTGGAGTGTCGGCCCGGCCCGGACGCCGCGTCAAGAGGGCGTCCACTCCTGGGACAAGCCCTTACGTACCATCACCCTCATGAGCCAGATCCTTTCGATCGCCCGCCCCGACAGCGTCCGGAGCGTGCGCCTGGACACCGCCCGGGGTACGTTCGCCGCGTTCACGGCCGCTCCCCCGGACGGTGTCCCGCGCGGTACGGCTCTGCTGGTACCGGGCTTCAACGGCAGCAAGGAGGACTTCCTGCCGCTGCTGCCGGGGCTGGCCGAGGCGGGCTACCGGGTCGTCGCCATCGACCAGCGGGGCCAGTACGAGACGGGCCCCGCGTCCGAGGCGCCGTCGTACGCGCCCGAGGATCTGGCGTCGGACGTGATCGCACTCGCGGCGGTGCTGGGTGGCCCGGTGCGGCTGGTGGGCCACTCCTACGGCGGGCTGGTGTCACGCCTGGCCGTACTGAACTCCCCTTCTCCCGCTATTACTTGGGCCTCGCTCACGCTGCTGAACTTCGGCCCGGCAGCCGTGTCCGAGCCGACGCGAGGCCGGCTGGAACTCCTGCTGGACGCCCTGCGCACGACCCCGGTCCCCCAGCTGTGGCCGTTCCTCCGCCCGGAGGACGGCGGAGTACCCGAGGAAGTGCTCACCTTCCTCTCGGACCGCTGGTCCCGCAACGCCCCGGAGGCCCTCCGCCTGGCCGCCGAGCGGATGCTCACCGAACCGGACCGCAGCGCGGCGCTCCGCGCTTGCGGCGTCCCCGCCTCGGTCGTCTTCGGCACCCCGGAGGAGACCTGGCCGGAGCGCGAAGCGGCCGCGATGGCACGCGAGCTGGGCGCCCGCTACACGGAGATCATGGGCGGCGGGCACTCGCCGAACGTGTACGAACCAGCGGCCGTGATCGAGGCGTTGACAGGTTTCTGGGACTCCCTGACCTGACGTGCCGTCAGTGTCCGCCGCGCGCGGCGACCGTCTCGCGCAGCTCGTCCGGCGTGAAGCCCAGCTCGCGCATGATCCGGGCGGCGGGGCTTGCCTCGACCCGGATCAGACCCAGCAGCAGGTGCTCGGTGCCGACCCGGTCGTGACCCAGCTCGGCCGACGCGTTCCGCGCCTGCTCGATGGCCGCCTTGCTCTCCTCCCGGAAGGCGATGTGCCCCCGGAGCGCCTTCGCCCCGGCCGGGGGCAGCGCCTCCGCGACCGCGTCCCGGACGCGCTGCTCCGACCCGGCCTTCGCCACCAGCACCTCGTACGCCAGCCCCTGGGACTCCCCGAGGAGCCCGAGCAGCAGGTGTTCGGTGCCGATGGAGTCGTGCCGGTGCGTCCGCGCGGCCTCCTGCGCCAGCACGATGCCGTGCCGGTTCGGCTCGGTGAACCGTTCGAACGCCGTGGGCGCGTGCCGTTGCTGGGCGGCCTGCTTGGACACCCCGATGGCGTCCCCGATCTCGGTCCAGGACGCGCCGGACCGCTTGGCCTTGCTCACGTAGTGGTCGATGAGCTGATCCCCGAGATCGGACAGCGTCTGCGCCCGCAGCCTTGCCTCACTGATGCGGGCGAGGTCTCCGGCGCCGGGGAGTTCTTCGTCGAGGCGGGCGATCAGGTCGGCGAGATGGATGTCGAGTGGACTCATGCGTCAAGATTAAGTTGACGTTCTGTTGCCGTCAAGATGTGATTGACGGTCGGTGGCAGGGTGCGGCGGGCGCCGCCGCCGTCGCTCGGCGGTTCGGCCCGGATCGTGGCCGGCCGGCATACCTTCGCCTTGCTCCTCGCCGGGTACGGGGCCCGGGGCGGGCGGCGAGTGCCGTGCACAGGGCCGCGAGAGGAAGTTCCGCGACCACGGCCATGGCGACGGCGCGGGCCAGTTCCGGGCCCGGCGCGGAAATGGCGAGGTCCCCGCAGGCGTCGGCCAGGAGGAGCAAGGCGGCGGCGGCAGCGGGGGCGCGGTGACGGGTACCGTCGCGCAGCAGACGGCTCCCCGCGGTGAGCAGTGCGGCGGCCTCCAGTGCGTCGAGGGCCACCCAGGCGGCGGCCTCGGCGGGCGGCAGGGTGCCCGCGAGGTAGCCGAGCCAGGGCAGCAGGGCGAGTCCGGCGCCGACGAGTATCCGGCCGTGAGCTGCGCTGCTCGGGAGGGCGTAGGAGGCGAGGGCCACGTCGGAGGTCCCTTCCGGGATCGGGAACCCGACCGTCGGGCTCGTGATCAACCTTCTGGTGTCCGCTGAGCCGTGTCGGTAACACCTCTGTCCGTCCTGAGGTGGCACTGGCTGCACCCCGCCCACGGATGGCGGGACGAGACCGACGGCCGGAGTGCGGGACCGTGGTGAGGCCGTCGCGTTCGAGGTCCGGTCGCCTGAGAACGGTCGCGGCTCCACGGCTGGGGCCGCGCGAGACCCTATCGTCACCCAGGGCCGCGAATACGACCCGACGCAGAGAGGCTCCCGGTGCAGCACTGGCTCTCCGAACGACGCCGGGCCACGGCGAGCGTGCTCGTCGCGGCCTGCACCGCGGCGGTCCTCTCCCTGCTCGTCCTCACCGGCCACACGGCGGGACTCTCGGCCGGGGACATCGGCGTACTGGCGCTGTTCGCCTATCTGCTGCCCTACCTCGCGCTCACGCTCGGCGCCTTCTCCACCGCCTCCCCCGAGCGCATCCGGACCTGGGCCGAGCGGGAGAGCCGGGGCACCGTGCTCCAGCGGTACGTCATCGGCACCGCGCCCGGTCCGGGGGTGTCGCTCTTCATCGCGGCGGCCGCGCTGGCGGTCGCGGTGGTGTGGCTCCCCGGCCACCTCGGAACCACGTTCCCCGTGATCCCCCGCGTCCTGGTCGCACTCGCGCTCGTCGCGGTCGCCTGGGTCTGCGTGGCCGTGTCCTTCGCGGTCACCTTCCAGGCCGACGACATCGTGGAGGGCGGCGGCGCCCTGGACTTCCCCGGCTCCGAGTCCCCCGTCTGGGGCGACTACGTGTACTTCGCCCTGTCGGTCATGACGACCTTCGGCGCGACCGACGTGAGCGTGGTCTCGCTGCCGATACGGCGTACGGTCTCGGCGAACTCGGTCATCGCGTTCGTCTTCAACACCGTGACGGTGGCGAGCCTGGTCTCCGCGCTGACGGCGGGCTGAACACCCCGCGCCGACCGCTGTCTCCGCAGCCCGGCGCAGGACCCCCGGACCCCCGGCGCCCTGCGGGAGAACCCCGGCCGCGCGACACGCCGCGTATCGCGCGGTCTGGACTGCGCAAGTCGGTCTGTACACATGACCGACATCGCTGACACCGCCGGTGTGTCCGAATCCGCTGTGCGTGCGGCGCACGAGTTCCGGGTGGTGGTCAGCCGGCCGCGGCGGCGGATGCGGGAGAGTTACGACCCCGGTGATCTGACGCCGTCGCGGACGTCCGTGCTGAGCCGGCTCGACAAGGACGGGGAGGCGTCGGTCAGTGAGCCTGCCGCCGCGGAGCGGGTGCGGCACCAGTCGGTGGCCGTGACCGCGGCCGTCCTGGAGGAGCGGGGGCTCGTGTCCCGGCAGGACCGGGTCGTGCGCTCGTGACCCCGCGGCAACCGCTCCCCCGCGAGGCAGGGAAGAGCGACGGCTTCGACCGGCGTCCGCCCGCCCCGATGATGCCGGGTTCCGTGCTCAACCCGGTCAACTCCTCCGTCCTCTCGGTCTCCCTGGCGCCGATCGGCGCCGCCTGTTCCTGACGGGCACGGCAGTCACCGGTGTCTCGGGCGTGGCGGGGATGCTCGCCCCGAATCTCGGAGTGCTCATCGCGGCCCGCGTGATCCTCGGCACCGCCCGCACCGGACCCGCCCCCCGGCCGGACCGCTAGGAGTCCACGGGTCCGGTCGCCGTGAGGACGAGGACGGCCTGGTCGTCGTCGATGTCATGGCCGCCGGTGAAGACACGCATGGCGTCGGTCAGCGTGTCGATGAGGTGCCGCGCGGCCGGTGTCCGCGGGGACCCGGCCAGGGCCTCGGCCATGCGTTCCTCGCCGAACTGCTCGCCGGCCGGCGAGCGGGCCTCGGTGAGTCCGTCGGTGTAGAGCAGGAGGCTCTCTCCCGGGCGCAGCCGGACCTGACGCGGGCTGACCCGCGGGTCGGGGGCGACGCCGAGGAGGAGTCCGGACGCGTTCACGGCGCGGACCGTGTGCCCGGTGTCGAGGACGAGCGGTGCGGTGTGCCCGGCCCGGATCAGCTCGATGTCCAGACCGTCCGGGGTCGGGGTGAACTGCCCGTAGACGAGCGTGACGAAGCCGGTGCCGTGGCTGCCGGGGCGGTCGCACAGCGCCCGGTTGACGGCCTCGACCACGGCCTGCGGGCCGGGCAGCAGCGGTGCGACGGCACGGGCGGTGTGCCGGACCAGGGCGGTGGTGGTCGCGGCGGTCGCGCCACGGCCGCAGACGTCGCCGAGCATGAACGCCCACCGGCCGTCCCGCAGCGGGAAGACGTCGTAGAAGTCCCCGCCGATGTCGAGTCCCTCGCCGGCGGGGTGGTAGTAGGTGGCCACGTCGGCGCCGGGCACATCGGGTACGCCGGGCAGCAGCAGACCGGCCTGGAGGTCGCGGGCGAGGGTGACCCGGTGGGTGTACTGGCGGGCGTTGCGGGCGGCGGCGGAGGCCCGGCGGGCGAGTTCCTCGGCGAGCGCGACGGTGTGTCCGTCGAAGCTGTGGTCACCGATGCTGAGCAGGGTCATGGTGCCGACGGTGTCGCCGCGGTCGAGCAGCGGGACGCACAGATAGCCGGTGACGCCGAGGTCGTGCCAGGGCCCCGGCCCGGTGGGCGTACGGCGGGCCACCTCGCTGACCCCGGAGGCGAGGACCCGGGCCACCGCGTCGTCGGCGGCGTCGTAGACCGGGATGTGGGAGGCCAGCAGGGCGGCGCGCCCGGCGTCCGGGGCGGCTGTCGCGATGCGGCGTACGCGGCCGGACTCCACGATGTCGACCGCGCACAGCGGTGCAAGGGCGGGGCTGCAGGCGTCGGCGAGGCGCTGGAAGGTCTGGGCGGTGTCCAGGTCGTGGGCGAGGGAGGTGCTGGCGTCCAGCAGGAAGGCGAGGTCGGCGCGGGCGGCCTTCTCGCGGGCCTCGGCGGCCTGCCGGGCCTGCTCGGCCTGGTGGCGTTCGATGGCCAGGGCGGCGGTCTTCGCGAAGATCCGGGCGAGCGCGAGGTCGTTGTCCTGCGGCGAGCGGGGTGTGCGGTGGTACATGGCGAAGGTGCCGAGCAGCGATCCGTCGCGGGCCAGCACGGGGGTGGACCAGCAGGCCGCGAGTCCGGCCTTCCGGGCCAGCTCCCGGAAGTCGGTCCAGTACTCGTGCGTGGCGATGTCGGAGACGATCACGCTCTGCCGGCGGTGGGCGGCCGTACCGCAGGAGCCCACGCCGTCACCGGCGGCGATGCCGTCGATGGCCTGGTTGTAGAAGTCGGGGAGGCTGGGGGCGGCGCCGTGGCGCAGGTGGCGGCCGTCGGCGTCGGCGAGCAGCACCGAGACCAGCACCTCCTCGGGCGCCAGGTCCTCGATGACCCGTGCCATGCCGTGCAGCACGTCGCTCAGCGGGGCCTGGCGGGCGATCTGCTCCAGCAGCGCCGCCTGCTCGGCGGTGAGCCGCTGGGCCTGCCGCACCTGGGTGGTCTCGACGCCGATGACGCGTACGCCGGTCACATTGCCACCGGCGTCGAGCCGAGGCTCGTAGGTGAAGTCGAAGAACATCTCGCGCGCGCCGGCGCCGGAGCCGAGCACGACCCGGCGGTCCCGGCCGGTGACGGAACGGCCGGTGCGGAACACCTTGTCCAGCAGGGCGATGAGGCCCTGCTCGGCCAGTTCCGGCATCAGTTCCGCGAGCGGCAGGCCGGTGCGGGCGCGCTCCGCGTCGCCGATCGCGGCGAAGAACGCCGGGTTCGCCGACTCCAGCATGTGCGCCGGTCCGGCGAGGGAGGCGAACACGGACGTGGAGTGCCCGAACAGCGCCCGCAGATCGTCGTCCAGGCCGGTCGGGGCCACCACCGGCCCGCCGGACTCGGGTTCGTTCAGCCCCGGTACGAGCGTCATGCGCTCCGCTCCTCGTTCTGTTGATCCGCTTCGACGTCGCCACGTCCGTGCGAGCCTGCGGCAAGGGCCTCAGCAGCGTCCATGTGCACGGAGAAGAGCTGATCCAAACCTGTCAAGTTGAACAGACGCGACACCGAGGCGGGTACGGCCGCCAGCCGGAGCGCCCGCTGCTCGGCGGTGAGCCGCTGGTAGAGACGGAGCAGGGCGCTGATCCCGGAGGAGTCGCAGAAGGTCAGTGCGGCACAGTCGACCACGACCGGCAACGACCCCTTCGACCTGGCGAGTTCGTCGTCGGCAGCCTCGTGCAGTTGCACCACGCTGTCGAAGTCCAGCTCCCCGGACAACACGAACAGCACGCCCAGCGCGTGCTGTCTGACTTCCACCGAGAACACCCTCAGCTGCCTTCCTTCCGGCTACCGCCGTCCGCCCTTCGTCACAGGAAGCGTCTCACGGGGGTGACCGCGGCCTCCTTCAGGCGCTGGAACGCCGCCCTGCGCCGCCATCTGGCCAGGTCGATGGCCACGCTCTGTTCCAGGTCCGCGTCGTAGTCCCGGTCGAGGGACGCGGTGAACTCCTCGTCCAGCACGGCGAGCATGATCTCCTCGTCGTGGTCCATCGAGCGGCGGTTGAAGTTGGTGGAGCCGATCAGGGACGCCACCGAGTCCACGGTGATGATCTTGGCGTGCATCATCGTCGGCTGGTACTGGCGGATCTCGACGCCGGCGCCCAGCAGCTTGGTGTAGTGGTGCTGTCCGGCCAGCTGGCAGGCCCGCTGGTCGGTGTGCGGGCCGGGCAGCAGGATCTGCACCTCGACGCCCCGGCGGGCGGTGCGGCACAGCAGGTCGATGAAGTAGTCGTCCGGGGCGAAGTAGGCCGTGGCGAGACGGAAGCGTTCCTCGGCGGAGGAGAGCATGACCCGGATGAGGGTCTGCATGTCCTGCCACCCGATGCTGGCCGAGCCGCGCACGACCTGGACGACGGAGTCGCCGATCTGCTCGTGCTCGGTGAAGCGGTCGCGGTCGTCGAAGAGTTCGTCGTGGCACTCGGCCCAGTTCTGGGCGAAGGCGGCGGCGATCCCGTCGACCGCCGGTCCGCGCACCTGGACGTGGGTGTCGCGCCACTCGCCCGGGTTGCGGGCGTCGCCGCACCACTCCTCCGCGATGCCGACGCCGCCGGTGAAGGCGGTGTCCTCGTCCACGATCAGTGCCTTGCGGTGGCAGCGGTGGTTCTGCTTGAAGGGGGAGAGCCATACGGGCTTGCGGAACCAGGCCACTTGGACCCCGGCGGTGTCCATCAGGTCCAGCAGCGCCGGCTCGATCTGCTTGGCGCCGAAGCCGTCGAGCAGCAGCCGTACCCGTACTCCGTCCCGCGCCCGGTCGGCGAGGGCGGCGGCGAAGTCGTGGGCGATCTGGCCCCGCCAGTACACGAAGGTCATCATGTCGATGGTGTGCCGGGCCGAGCCGATCGCGTCCAGCATCGCGGGGAAGATGGCGCTGCCGTTGCGCAGCGGGATCAGCTCGTTCCCCTCGGTCGCGGCCACTCCTATCAGCCGCTCCAGCCGGCGGCGCAGGCGCTGCTTACGGGCGTCCGCGTCCCGTGCGCCGCCGGGGGCGAGAGCTGCCGGTATGCCGTCGGGGCTCACAGCGAATCTCCTGTCGTGGTCGGTGTCCGAAGCGAACCTTAACCGCCCGGAATGCCACCCGGGTCCGTGACGGACCGTCAGGCGGCGTCACGCGCGCCCAGAGGAAGTCGGTGCGCCCTCGGAGTCGGGTGCCGTGGCGGAGGGTGATCGGCATCAGGCCACCGGGGGCGTCCGCCTCGACGGCGCGTCACCCCGCACCGGCGGCGGCCGGCGTCGCCGTCGGCGCGCCGTGATCCACGTCATTCCAGGCAGTGCGCGGAATTCGTTCCGCTCCCTGAAAGGTTGGTGTTTACATCTGATCATCGAGGATGCGAGGCACCCGTGACCCACTCCCCCACCGAGCGGCCCGCCGACACCGTGGCCCGGCTGCGCGGTACCTTCCGTACCGGCCGGACGAAGTCCGTCGAGTGGCGCAAGGAGCAGCTGCGCCGCCTGCGGGCGATGCTCACCGAGCGCGGCGCCGAACTCGCCGCCGCGCTCCACGCCGACCTGGGCAAGAGCGCCAGCGAGGCCCGCCGTACGGAGATCGACTTCACGGTCCGCGAGATCGACCACACCCTGGCCCACCTGGACGAGTGGCTGCGCCCCGAGCCGGCCCCGGTCCCCGCGCACCTCGGCGCCGACGCCACCGCATGGACGCAGTACGACGCGCTCGGTGTCGTCCTCGTCATCGCGCCCTGGAACTATCCGGCCCAGCTCCTGCTCGCCCCCGTGGTCGGCGCCCTCGCCTCGGGCAACGCGGTCGTGGCGAAGCCGAGCGAACTGGCCCCGGCCACCTCCGCCGCGCTGGCCGAGCTGATCCCGGCCTACCTCGACACCGACGCCGTCGCCGTGGTCGAGGGCGGCATCCCGGAGACCACGGCCCTGCTGGCCGAGCGCTTCGACCACATCTTCTACACCGGCAACGGCACCGTGGGCCGTGTCGTCATGCGTGCGGCGGCCGAGCACCTCACCCCGGTCACCCTCGAACTCGGCGGCAAGTCACCGGCGTTCGTCGACCGGGGCACCGACCTCGACGTGGTCGCCGACCGGCTGGCCCGCGGCAAGTTCCTGAACGCCGGGCAGACCTGCGTCGCCCCCGACTACGTCCTCACCGACCCGGAGACCGCCCCCGCACTGGAGACGGCGCTCGTCCGCGCGATCGAGGGCCTCTACGGCACCGACCCGGCGGCCTCGCCCGAGTACGGCCGGATCGTCAACGAGCGCCACTTCGACCGCCTTTCCGGCCTGCTCGACTCCGGCCGGGTGGCGGTCGGCGGGGACAGCGACCGTAGGACCAAGTACATCGCCCCGACCGTCCTGGCCGACGTCGCGCCCGAGGCGCCCGTCATGCGGGAGGAGATCTTCGGACCCATCCTCCCGATCGTCACCGTGCCGGACCTGGACGCGGCAGTGGACTTCATCAACGACCGCGACAAGCCCCTCGCGCTGTACGTCTTCACCGACTCCGGCACCACCCGCGACCGCATCGCCGCCGAGACCTCTTCCGGCGGCCTCGGCCACGGCCTCCCCCTCGCCCACCTCACCGTCTCCGACCTCCCCTTCGGCGGCGTCGGCGAGAGCGGCATGGGCAACTACCACGGCCGCTACTCCCTGGACACCTTCAGCCACCGCAAGGCCATCCTGAACAAGCCGCTGGCCTGAGGCGTGTCGCGCGGCGGGCGATGGGCCGACCACCGGAGGGTGATCAACGGGATCTTGTCCCGTGCGCGGACGGGGCTCCCGAGCATGGTGGGCGTCGACTCGACGTCCTGCCGTGCCCACCTGCCCGCCGCCGGCGACCGCGGGGAGGCTCCGCGGACACCGAAGCTCCCTGCGCACCGTCGCCGCCGTGGGAGCGGAGGCGGCCGCCCCGTCGGCTTCGACAAGGAGCAGTACAACGCTGGGGCGAGGGCGCGGCCCGCCTGCTGCCTCTCCTGCTGGCCGGCCGCACCGCGGGCCCGGTCTTCGTCACCGCCCGCCGGGCCCCTGCTGCCACACCCCCGGCCGACCGCTGCCCGTTGACCGGTCGCGGCCGGCTCTCCTACCGCCGGGCGGCGGAACTCTTCACCAGCGCGACCAGGCCCCTGGACCCGTCCGGCCGGGGCTGGACCCTGCTGGCCCTGCGGGACCGGCCGGCGACGGCCGCCGGGCAGAACTCGACCTCCACTTGATCTTGGCAGGAGATGTACAGAAGCATGCACGATCCATCGGGTTCAGCTTCCTGATCATCGCCGCTCGGGGCGGTACGCCACTCGGGCGGGCAGGGCCGGGCGGCTCTCCGGCATCGCCGATGCCGCGTACCGCCGCCCCCGCCCTCACTCGTTCGGCCGGTGGGTACATCGCCGCAGATCGACTTCCGGGACCTACCCTGCAGAAACCCCAGCCAGCGGTCGTCCCCCGGAGATCAGACATGACTGACCAGCAGAACGCGAACGAGCTACCCCGGCGTCAATTCGTCGCACTCTCCGGAGCCGCAGGTGCCGGAACGCTGCTGACCGGGGCGGCGGCGTTGAGCGGCGGGACGGCCGTGGCGGCGGGCGGTACCGGCCCGACTCCCGGCACGTGCCCCACCACGCCTCCCCCGCCCGGCGGCGCGAGCCCGTGTCCCCCCGCCCAGCTCCAGGGCATCTGCGGCCGGCCCACGGACAACGAGCCGCTGTGGAACGACGTCCAGTACTGCGTCAGCGGGAAGGTTCCCCCGTCGGGGCAGAAGCCGGACTGCCTGAAGATGACCCCGAACTACATCGTGCTGCGCGGGAAGCCGCAGAGCACGAAGAACTACCTCCTGGTGCCGACATGCCGCATCACGGGGATCGAATGCCCGTTCCTGGAGACCAGCGGCGTCGCGAACTACTGGCACGAGGCGTGGGAGACCGCGCGCGGCGGCGGAAGCGTCCCCGTGCAGTCCACGTACATCGGGCTGGGGATCAACTCGCAGGGCGCCCGCCGGCTCGACCAGCTCCACATCCACCTGGCCGGTGTCCGGCCGAGCACGCAGCGGCGGCTCCAAGATCTGGAGGCGCAGGGCCGCATGGCCACGTCTCCGTCGCAGTGGGCGGCCCCGGCCAACCACGCCCCCATCTCGGGCACGGGAGGTGACCGGGAGTACCGCATCCTCCGGCTGCCCAACCTGACGGCCAACCTGTTCGACCTGGTGTACCGGAACGTGGCGCGGCCGAACTCCCTGAGCATGGCGGACCAGACCATCATCGTGGTCCCGAAGATCACGGCGACCGGCTTCGCCAACGCCTTCTACGTCCTCAACAGCGACAACTCGCTCCACGACGGCACGAGCACCTGCGACCGCCTGCTCGTGTACAGCTGACGGGCACGGGGGACGACGGGGCTCCGGGCCGGTGCCGCCATACGAGTCAATCCGGGTCCTCGCACCGATCCGCGCGGGGCGGCGGCGTCGGATCACCGTCGATGAGGTCGAGCATCCTTGCACTCGGCGCCGTGCTCGTCCCCATGCGTGAGGTGATGTCGTGCGCTCGTTCCGCGAGCAGTTCGTGGTGGCGCGGTTCCCGGTGTTCGTCGTGGCCGCCTGGCTGGTCGTGGCCGTGTGCACGGCCGCCTTCCCCGGCCGGCTCGCCTCGGTGGCGGCGCAGCGGCCGACGATGACGCTGCCCGCCACGGCCGAGTCCAGCCGCGTGGCGGAGGAACTCGGCCGAGGTGGACCGGCCGTGGGGCCGCCGGTCGTGTTGGTGTGGGAGGCGGTGGCGGGGCAGGCCACGGGCAGGCGGTTGAGCCCGGCGGCCGCACAGCAGGTCCTCGGCGCGCTGCCCCGTTCCGCCGGGTCCGCCGGCCCCGTGACCTCCTCGGCCGACGGCCGGGCTCTCGTGGGAGTCGTCACGCTCGCCGACCCGGACGAGTCACGGCTCCGGCCCGCTCTGGAGCGCGTCAGGAAGATCGCGGGCGCACTGCCGGACAGCAGGGTGCGGCTGGCCGGTCCGGCGGCGGCGCAGGCCGACCTGCAGACGTCGTTCGAGGGCATCGACGGCAGCCTGCTGATGATCGCGCTGGCCGCGGTCGCCGCCATTCTGTTCCTCGTCCACCGCAGCGTCCTGCTGCCCCTCGTGGTGGCCGCCTCCGGGATCATCGCGCTGACCCTGTGCAGTGCGGTGCTGTACGCGCTGGGGACCCGGGGCGTGGTGACGGTCGACGGGCAGGTGCAGGGCATCCTCTCGGTGCTGGTCATCGGCGCGACGACGGACTACGGCCTGCTCCTGCTGGCGCGGTATCACGAGCACGCGCCGGAGATGTCGGCCCGGGACGCCATGTGGACGGCTCTGCGGGCGAGTTGGGCGCCCATCACGGCGAGCGCGGCGACGGTGGCCTGCGCCATGGTCGCCCTGCTCCTCAGCGCCCTCCCCGCCAACCGTTCCCTCGCCCTGGCCGGTGCGGTGGCGATGGCCTGCTGTGTGCCGGCCGCGCTCACCTTCGTACCGGCCGCCGTACTCCTCGGCCCCCGTGCGATGTTCTGGCCCCGTGGGCCGCACTCCGGGCGGTCCGGCGGGCGGGTCTGGTCGCTGGTGTCGGCCGTGGTCGAGCGGCACGCGCGTCCGGTGTGGACGGTGGGCTGCGTGGTGCTCGCGGGCTGCGCGGCGCTCGCCGTACTGCTGGCACCCGGTGGCCTGCCGCTGGGCCAGGCCCTCGGGGCGCGGGCGCCCTCGGTGCTCGCCCAGTCGGCTCTGGAGGCTCGTTTTCCGGCGGGGACCGGCAGCCCGGCCGTGGTCGTGGCCGACGCCGACGGCGCCGCACGGATGCGGCAGCGGGTCGCCGCCACGGCGGGCGTCGCCCGGACGGACCTCGTGCCGACCGGGGACCCGGCCCGCACGGCCGTCGCGGCCACCCTGGACAGCGCCCCGGACAGCGCACGCGCCCAGCGGACTGTCGGCCGCCTCCGCGCCGCCGCGGGCGCCCGCGCCCAGGTCGGCGGTCAGCCGGCGCAGGTCTACGACATGCAGCGGGCGGCCGAGCAGGACCGCACCCGGGTACTGCCCGCCGTCCTGGTGATCGTGCTCCTGCTGCTGCTCGGACTGCTGCGCAGTATCGCGCTGCCGGTCGTGCTCGTCGTCGTCGCCGTGGCCAACTTCCTGGCCGCGCTCGGCATCTCGGCGCTGATCTTCTCCGTGGCCTTCGGTTCGGCCGCGACGGAGCCGTCCCTGATCCTCTTCTCCTTCGTCTTCCTCATCGCGCTCGGGGTGGACTACAACATCTTCCTCATGCACCGCGTCCGCCGTGAGTCCCTGCTCGCGGGGCAGCGGACCGGCACGCTGCGGGGACTCCGCGCCACGGGCAACGCGATCAGTTCGGCGGGGGTGGTGCTCGCCGTCACCTTCGCCGCGCTGACCATCATGCCGCTGCGCTATCTCGCGCAGATCGGCATCATCGTCGCCGTGGGCGTCCTTCTCGACACCCTGTTCGTCCGCCCGCTCCTCCTCCCGGCCTTCACCGTCGACACGGGCCCCTGGCTGTGGTGGCCGACGAAGCCGCCGCCGCCCGGCCCCCGCCCGTCCGGCGTCGGCGAGCAGCAGCGGTCGCGGCCGGAGATGGCCGGGGTCTGACACCGGCGCCAGGGTCTGACACCGGCGCTCATGACTCGGGCGCTCCGCGCGGTGAGCGGCACCGAATGACCTGGTGGATGCGGGCCGGCGGGCCTGACCCGGTGGGATGGTTCACCGGGGGAGCGGGCAGGGATGGGGCATGACGACATCGCTCGCTGCCATCGTGCTCGGCACCCCCGAACCGCTCGCGCTCGCCGACTTCTACAGCGCGCTGCTCGGCTGGGAGGTGGCCGACCGGGACCACGACTGGGTCCGGCTCAGGGCTCCGGAGCGCGAACGCCCCAGCCTGAGCTTCCAGTTGGAGAAGAACCATCGTCGGCCGGCGTGGCCGGCCGGCCCCGATGACCAGCAGCCGTTGGCACACCTCGACATCCAGGTGGACGACCTCGCCGCGGAGACCGAGCGCGCGTGCGCCCTGGGCGCGACGGTGGAGGAACACCAGCCGCAGGACGACGTACGCGTGCTGCGCGACCCCCACGGGCACCTGTTCTGCCTCTTCCTCCAGGGCGCCTGAGCGGTTCAGGCGCGGGGCGGGCGGGTGGCGGTCTCCAGGTAGAAGGCGTCGATGCTCTGGACGGCCTGCTCGAACTCCGCCAGGTTCACGGGCTTGGTCACGTAGGCGTTGGCGTGGCTGTGGTAGGCGCCGGTGACGTCCTCCGGGGCGGAGGACGTGGTGAGGACGACGACGGGGATGGTCTGCAGCTCCTCGTCCGCCTTCAGGACCTGGAGCAGCTCACGCCCGTTCATGCGGGGCATGTTGAGGTCGAGCACGATGAGGTCGGGACGCCTGCTGTCCGGGGAGCGCAGGTGTTCCAGCGCGGCGACTCCGTCGGTGACCTGGACCAGGTTGCGTGCGCCGCGCTCGGAGAGGGCCTCCTCGATGAGGAGGGCGTCGGCGACGTCGTCCTCGACGAGCAGGACGTCGAAGGGGCGGGTGGGGGTGGTCATCATCGGGTGCTCCGTCGGTGCTTCATTGGAGTGGGTGAAGAGTCCCGGCCAGCGGCGACGGGCGCCCTGGCGCGTCATGTCGCTGGCCTCGCCGATCTGGGGATAGCCGG
>NZ_JBHXLV010000131.1:0-18859 GCF_042721685.1 Streptomyces sp. NPDC058459
CCTGGTACCAGGTGCGGGGCGCTTCTGTCCTTGCGAGTGCGTGACCCGGGATCTCCCTCGATCAGCTGTACGCCTCTACTTCGTAGATACGCGCCGCGCCGTCGCCTCCCTGCTCGGGAGCGGAGATCTGAAGCCTCAGGTAGCGGGCGGTGACGTTCACCGAGTGGTTGGTGACACTGGCGGTGTTGCCGCGTACCTGAACCGGCGTGCTCCAACTGGTGCCGTCACTGGACACCTGGATGTCGAAGTCACGGGTGTTCAGCGCCGTGCTCTCCCCGCCGGCACCGGCGTGCCGGATCGTGATGGTACGCACCGGCTTCGCGGCGCCGAGGTCCACGCGCCACCACTTGGAGCCACCGAGCGAGCACCACTTGTCGCTGCTTCCGGCCGACACGCTGCCGTTGACCGCCTTGTCCGGCCCCTCGTCGGCGTTGCAGGAGGAGTCCGCGGTGGCGGGCCTGCCGAGTGCCAGGTTCTCCTTCGTCGGAGGGGCGGTGCCGGTGTCGAAGGACGGCGGGGCGTCGGCGGCCGAGGCACCCCAGGAGGTGTTGGCGCTCGTGCCCAGGGTCAGGTCGACGGTACCTCCGTCGGCGACGACCGACTCGGGCAGCCACGGCCGCGTCGAGGCGCTGCCGTTCAGCTTCATGCTCCGGATGTACGGGGCGTCGGTGGCTGCTCCGGAGGCGTTGAGGGTGATGTCCTTGCCGTTGCCGCGGTGGATGACCACCTGGTTGAACAACGGGCTGCCGAGGAGCAGTTCGGAGCGTCCGGGGGCGATCGGGTAGACGCCGGCGGCGGCGAAGACGTACCACGCCGACATGGCTCCGAGGTCGTCCTGGCCGGGGATGCCGTCGGGCTGGTCCGACCACAGCGTGTTGACGACCTGGCGCACCGTCTGCTGGGTCTTGTACGGCTGTCCGGCGAAGTCGTACAGCCACGGGGAGCCGATCGAGGGCTCGTTGGACAGGTCGGAGTGGGTGCCTCCGGCCTGGGACAGAGCCCAGTCGCCGTCGGAGTCGTGGAAGAAGCCGTCGAGCCGGCGTACGGCGTCGGCGTTGCCGCCCATCGCCGAGAACAGGCCCTTGACGTTGAAGGGGACCATCCAGGTGTACTGCGCGGAGCTGCCTTCGGCGAAGCCGTCGTCGCTGCCCGGGTCGGACTGCTGCCACTGGCCGTCCGAGTCGCGCTCCTGGACGTAGCCGGTGCTGGGGTTGAAGACGTTCCTCCAGTTCTGCGCCCGCTTCAGGAACGTAGCGCTGTTGGCCGTGTCGTTGAGACGCCGCGCGAGCTGGGAGATGCCGAAGTCGGCGGAGACATCCTCCAGTGTCTCGCCGGCGCCGCCCCAGGCGTTGCCGTCGGAGGGCACGTAACCCAGCGAAAGGTACTTGTCGAGGGAGGGCCGTTCACCGACCACCGCGACGTTCCAGCCGTCCCTGCTGCGGTCGGCGGCGGTCACCGTCGTCGCGGCGTGCACCATCGACGAGAGCGCGCCCTTCGCGTCGAACGAGGTGCCCCCGAAGGCGTAGATGCTGGCCACCGCGGCGTGCCCCGGGTCTCCGGTCATCACGTGGGTGCCGCCCTGGTTGTGGGTCCAGCGGTCCCACACACCGTCGTTCTGGTTGGCCTGGTTGTACAGCGACTGCGCGATGTCGGAACCCACGTCGGGCCGCAGCAGCGTCACCAGTTGCACCTGGTCGCGGTAGACGTCCCAGCCGGAGAAGTTGGCGTACTGCGCCTTCTGGGCTCCTGAGACGCTGTGCACCTGTTGGTCCATGCCCACGTACTGGCCATTGGTGTCGCTGAACACGTTGGGATGCAGCAGCGAGTGGTAGAGCGCGGTGTAGAACGTCGACTGCTGCGCCGCGCTGCCGCCGCCGATCTCGATCCGCTTCAGCTCGGCGTTCCACGCGTCATGGGCACTTGTGCGCACCTTGTCGAAGGAGGTGCCGGCCGGGTTCTCCGCGTTCAGGTTGGCCTGGGCGTTGGCGGCGCTGACGTAGGAGATGCCGACCCGCACCCCCACCGTCTGTCCCGGGTCGAACGTGACGTAGCCGCCCGAGCCCTTGCCCCCGGGCGGGAACCCGTCGCTGCCGTAGGTGGTTCCGCCCTCGGCGCTGGTGCTCCCGGACCGCAGGCTGCCGTCCTGCCAGGTCCCGGTCGTCTTGAACGGCTTGTCGAACGCCGCGTAGAAGTACAGCGTGTAGTAGCTGCGCCGGTTGATGTCGCCGATGTACCCGCAGAAGTTCCCGCTGGTCACCGAGCCGCTGATCACCCGGTTGCCGGTGTCGATCGAGGTGTGCGCGGCGCTGCTGCCCACTTCCGAGTTGGAGGTGCGCACCAGCAGCGAGGCTGTCTTGCCCGCCGGGTAGGTGAAGCGGGCCGCCCCGGTGTGCGTGGTCGCCGACAACTCGGCGTTCACCCCGGAGTCCAGCCCCACCCGGTAGTACCCGGCGGTCCCGGTCTCGTTCGAGTGCGAGAAGTCGCTGGCGTACGTGGAGTCACGGCTGTCCGAACTCGGCGAGGAGTTCACCGCTCCGACGTGCGGCAGGAACGGGATGTCCCCGGCGCCGCCGGCACATCCGGTGCCCGACATGTGCGTGAGGCTGAAACCCCGCGTCCTGGTCGTGCCGTAGTCGTAGCCGCCCGGCTCCGGGGCCCGTGTCTGGTCGCCGCGGGTGTTCTCCGGACTCCACTGCACCATGCCGAACGGAGAGACGGCACCGGGGAAGGTCTCCGCGTGGTTGCTGGTGCCGATGAGCGTCTTGACGGCGGCGGCCGGATCGGCGACGGCGGCCGACGCCGCGGGAGCAGCGGTGAACTGCGCCAAGCCGGTAGCCGCGACGAGGACACCGGACGTCACTAGCGCGGATAAGGCCGACCGGCCACGTCTGGGGGTGTGACTGGACAGAGCTTGTCTGGTCAAAGTAACCTCCACAGAGTCCTGACAACGTTGTCAGTGAATGACCTGACGCCACGGGGAACCATCAGTGATTCCCTAGCGGTCGTGGCTGGTTGACGCTCAGAACAGCACGGCCAAATCTGGGAAGTCAACATCCGGGAACCAAGCTTGCTGCGTACGCGTCAATAAACGTGCCGGGCAGGGGGACTTGGCTGATTCGCAGCCGGGGCGCCTGATGTCTCATGATGCGTCTCGTGTCACCCCAGGCTCGTCGACCCGCCGGGCACCGCGCGCGGAGCCCTCTTCGGACCGGGTCGCGACATCACGGTCGTCGGCGGCGGACCGACGGCCGGCGGCGGACGTGGCACGAAGAGCCGGCATCGTGTCGCGGGCGGGCGAGGGGGTCGCCGCCGGAAGGACATCGCCGAACTGGTGGGGGTGTCCGGGCAGTGCTTTCGGCCATCCTCCGGGCTGCCGTCGAGGACCGCCGCCTCGGACGTGCCCCGGTGGGCCGTCACTGACCGGGGTGAGGGCCGGACTGACCGCGGGCGACGACGCCACCGCCCAGGACCACGCCGCCCCACCTCGCCACGGGGACCCCGCCGCCACCTGTGCCCTCGTCACCAGGCCGGTCAGCGCGCCGGACGGCAAGAAGACCAGGAGCGTCAGGCCGCCGGACGGCGGCTGCCCGCACGTGTTCGCCCTCGCCGCCACGTGACCCGGGGCGGTTCCGTCTCCTGGGTGCGATGCGGAGTGGTGCGGCGGCAGTAGCATCGGTCTCCGTACCCAGAACGACACCGACAAGGCGGGACCGCCCGATGGCCGACGAGGCTTACCTCTTCCTGCTCCCCGACCGTCACCCGAGCCTCGGCGCGGCCATGGCCGCCGTCGCCCCGCTGGAATGCGACCAGACCCCGGCCGTACGGGGCTGGATCTCCGCCCACGATGTCACCGCGGCCTCCGAGCAGTTGCGGATTCTGCCCGCCGGGTCGGAGATCCTCATCCCCGAGGAGGCCGAGCGGCTGCCCATCCCGCTGACCGCCGAGGAGGAGGTCCGGGTGCAGCAGGAGTGCGCGCCCCAGTCGGTCACCGACATGGAGCGCGAGCTGCTGGACTTCCGGGACGCCACCCAGGGCTGGGAGACCCTGGTGCACCGGGCGCTCACCGCCGGCATCCCGGCGCCGCGCATCGCCCGGCTCACCGGGCTCGACCCGCAGGAGATCGGCCGGCTGACCGGGGTGTGAGGCGTGTCGGCGGCTGGCTGCTCGCCGGAGGCCAGGAACTGCCGGCGTGCGTCTCCCTTGAGGTAGGACCAGGCGCCGGAGGAAGCGATCACAAGTGTGAAGCCGCCGAGCACCTCGGCTCCCGCGCCGCTCGAAAGCTCGCTCCCGCCGAAAGCCTCCACCATCGCGCGCTCTGCCTGGGGCACGGTGTCGGCGCCTGCTGCCGTCGCCGCGCGGCCGGCGCCGAACGGAAGCCAGTCTGCGAGGGCTTCCAGACCCCGGTACGAGACGCGGCGTCCCCGCTCAGCGGCAGCCCTAGCATGAGGCGCGGCGTTCTGGTCTTCCCCGTGCCGTTCGCCCCCGGGAAGCCGGTCACCATCCCGGCCGGCACGTCCAAGTGGACGTCGTCGACGATCCGCCCCTGTACTGCCACCTCACGCCCTCGGCGTGACGGCGTCAGACCGGCCGGCGTCCGCCGCACCGGGGAACCGATCAGGCATGGTCGAGCCAGAAGCAGGAGGCCGTAGCCGGTGAGCACGATCAGTGCGAAGCCGCCGCCGGCGCCCGGACGTTCCCTGCGGGCCACGCACAGGGCCAGCGCCGCCGGCGGGGGTAGCCGGCCCGCGGCTTACACCATCCGGCCGACCCGGACCGCCGCGTCCGAACGCACCACCACGAAGGCGATGAGCGCGGCGGTGACGAACAGCGCCGGCGAAGCCCACAAAGGGCGTACGACTGTCTCGCGGGTCGGAGCCACGTGTTCACCAGTCCTCGAAGGCTCGTCGTCGATGCCCGGCGCGCCCGGCCGTGCCCGTGCCCGGCCGCACCGCACCCACTTGGGTCAGCGGGAAGCCGTGTCCGGCTCGGGGCTCGGGTCGGTCAGCTCGGGCTCCAGGCCCTCCGCCATGTGCGTGGGCCGCCGGCCGGCGTCGGACCGCCATGCCTCGAAGGCCCGGCTGGTCAGGACGACGACGGCCAGCCCGAGCAGCCATCCGCCCAGTACGTCGCTGAACCAGTGCACGCCGAGCGCGACCCGGGTGAAACCGACCCCCAGCACCGACAGCACCGCAACCACCCAGCACACGACACGGGCGCGGCGCGGCACCATGGGCAGCAGGACCAGCAGGAACACCGCGAACGAGGTGGTCGCGGTCATCGCGTGCCCGGACGGGAAGGAGTAGCCCGGCGCGTGCGCCACGGGGTCCTCCAGCGCGGGCCGCGCCCGCTCGACCAGCGCCTTCACCCCGAGCCCGAGCAGCCCGCCGGTCACCGCCGTCGTCGCCGCCCACGCGGCCAGCCGCCAGGCACCGCGCCACAGCAGCCAGCCGGTCAGCAGCGCCACGCCGACGCGCAGGGTGAACGGGTCCCAGACGTAGTTGGACAGCACGCGCAGGGTGCTCGTCCACGCCGGGTGGTCCACGGCGATCCGGTGCAGACCGTTCGCCGCGCCGCGGTCGAGGTCGCGCAGCGGCCGCCAGCGGCCCTCCACCAGGACCAGCAGCAGCGCGAAGGGCACCGCCGCGGCCGCGGCGACCCCGGCGGCGGCCAGCAGCCGGATGCCGAACCGCCGGTCGGCCAGGCGGCGGCGGGCGGAGGAGCGCAGGGCCAGGGTTTTCGTCGGCATCAGACCCCCGGATCGGGTTGGATCGGTTCGGGCCGCCGCCCGCGCGCCGCCTCCAGCTGAGCGGCGAAGGAGAGCCCGAGGAACAGGGCGAGCGAGGTCAGGTAGGCCCACAGCAGCAGGGACATGAAGGCGCTGAGCGGACCGTAGACCGTGTCGAAGGAGCCGCTCAGGTCCAGGTACAGGGTGAGCACCCAGGTCAGGGTCATCCAGAGCACCAGGTACACCGCCGCGCCGAAGGCCAGCCAGGTGTAGCCCGGCTGCTTGCGGCGCGGGGAGCGCCGGAAGATGGCGCTCGCTGAGATCAGGGCGAGCAGCAGCCCGAACGGCCAGCGCACGATGTTCCAGGTCATCTGCGCGGTCGAGCCGAGCCCGTACACGGAACCGGCGGCCGAGCCCAGGTCGTCGCCCGCGACCATGACGACGAAGCCCAGGCCGAGCGGGAACCCCGCGCTGAGCGCCATGACCAGTCCGCGCGAGTACTTGAGGTGGAAGGGCCGGTCGCGCTCGTTGCCGTAGATGCGGTTGGCGCCGCGCTCTATCTGGCACATCGCGGTGGTGACGTTCACGATCGAGAAGATCGCGCCGAACCAGAGGGCGACCTGGGCGCCGTCGCCGGCCGTGCGGCGGCTGCGTTCCAGCGCGTCGTCGACCACCTCCGCGCTCGGCCCCTCGGCGATCCGTTGGATCGTCAGCTCGGCCAGCTTGCCGATGTCCTCGGTGTGCAGGCTGGTGGAGAGGCCGACGAAGGCCAGCGCCAGCGGGATCACCGACAGCACCGTCTGGAGGGCGAGCGCGCGGGAGTGGCTGAAGCCGTCCGCGTACCGGAAGCGGAGGAACGCGTCACGCAGCAGCGACCAGCCGCCGTACCGGCGCAGCGTCACCCACGCCTCGTCGCCGGAGAGTTCGTCCCCGGTCATGTCCCGGGTCTCCGGGACCTTGGTGGCGCTGCCCACGTCAGCTCTCCCGGTTCGGGACCAGCACGGTCAGCGCGCCCGGCACGACCGCCACGGAGAGCCGGCGTCCGGTGCCCACCGGGTCGCCGTCGACCTCGCGGGGCTCCGGCGCGTCGAAGGTGAACTCGGCCCGCCGGAAGGTGCGGAACTCCGGCTGTCCGTCGCCCTGGCGCCCGTCCCGCTTCCGGCGCAGCAGCAGCGCGTTCATGGTGCGCAGCCAGCCGCCGGGGCCCTGCGGGTCGAGGATCAGCAGGTCCAGCACACCGTCGTCGGGACGGGCGTCCGGGATCAGTCGCACACCGCCCTGGAGGGCGCCGGTGTTGCCGATCAGCACCATGCGGGCCGTACGGCGCAGGGGCTGCCCGCCGTCCAGGCGCACGCTGAGCCGCATCCTGGGGCCGCGCATCGCCTTCGGGGCGGCCAGGGCGTACGCGGGCCAGCCCAGCATCGCCTTGGCCCGGTCGTGCTCCTCCGCGTACTGCATCATCGCGGCGTCCAGGCCGACGCCGGACATGATGGCGAAGTGGGTGGCGGGGAGGCCGTCGCCCTCGACGCGGGCCAGGTCGATCACGCGGGGCGCGCCGCCGAGGGCCGCGTCGAGCGCCTCGGCCGGGGTGAGCGGGAGGCCGAGATTGCGGGCGAGCAGGTTGCCGGTGCCGAACGGCACGACGGCGAGCGGGACACCGCTGCCGGCCAGCCGGTCGGCGGCCGCGCGGACGGTGCCGTCGCCGCCGCACACCACGACCAGCGCGGCGCCCTCGTCCAGCGCCCGGACGGTCTGGCCGCCGCCGGGATCGGCGGCGGTCGTCTCGATGAACTCCGGTTCCTGGTGGCCGTGCTGGGCGAGGACCCGGCGCAGCTCGTCACGCGCGCTCTCGTCGACCGTGGTGGGGTTGACGACCACCGCGACCCGGCCCTGCGGCTGCTCGGCGCCGGCGGACTCGGGGACGACGGGCAGCGCGGCCGGCACCGACACCCGGCCGTCACGCAGCAGGGCGTGTCCCACGACCAGCAGGGCCAGCGTGCCGTTGATCATGCCGCCCACCACGTCGGTGGGGTGGTGCATGCCCCGGTACAGGCGGGAGAGGCCCACCGCGACCGGCAGCAGGAGCAGCACGGCGGCCAGTACGCGCCGCCAGGGGCTCCGTACGCGGGACAGCACGAGGACGGCGAGACCGCCGTAGACCGCGGTGGCCGCGCCGGTGTGGCCGGAGGTGTAGCTGGAGGTCGGCAGGGAGCCGTCGAGGCGGTGGACGTCGGGGCGCTGGCGCTCCACGGCGATGGTCACGATCAGGAAGACCAGCGACTGGAGCGCGACCCCGAGCGCGAGGAACGACGCCTGGCGCCACAGCGGCAGCCTGGGTATCAGGATCAGCGCCAGACAGGCCGCCAGCGTCACGCCGATGACCGTGCCGGTGTTGCCCAGCTCGGAGCCGACGTAGGAGAGCGTGGTCAGGGTGGAGGTGCGCAGCCGCTCCAGACCCCGGTTGACGCCGTCCTCGGCGGTCAGCGGCCACACGTGCCGGGCGGGGCCGGTGATCAGAAAGCCCAGGCCGATCATCAGGGCGGCCTGGCACACCGCCAGCGCGCCGATGGAGGCGGCCGCCCGCGCGACGCCACGCGGCGCCCTCGTCCGGCGGTCCGGAGCCGCTGCCCCGACGGTGCCGGCGGGCAGTTCGGCGGATCTTTCCGGTACGGCGGTCGGCATCGCTGCTACTCCTATGCTCGGTGGGCGGGACCGGACCGCGCGGGCCCGACCCACCGCACTCATGCCCGCTCATCGCCGGAGCAGACGGCACGAAGAAGGGGCGGTCCACGAGGGACCGCCCCTTCACCGTGCGTCAGAAGCCGTCAGGCCAGCAGTTCCACCTCCGCCAGCGTCGACTCCCCGTCCAGCACCAGCCGGTACCTGGTGTACGAACCCGGCGCGGCCACGCTGAACGCCCGGGTCTGGCGGTCCCAGGCGAAGGACTCACCCGAGCGCCTGTCCAGCGTCTGCCAGGCCGTGCCGTCAGCCGAGCCCTGGAGGGTCCAGCCCGTAGGCGCCTTCGTACGGTCCGCCGGCGAGGTCAGCGTGTACTGGACCGCCTTGGTGGCCCCGGAGGCCGGCAGGTCCACCGAGGTGACCGCCGCGCTCGTGGCCGAGGTGTCGTCGAACAGCGCGCCGTCACCCTTGAGTACGTCCGCGCGCGGGGCCGGCACCTTGTCGTCCTCGGTGACCGACACCGGTGCGGCGTCCTTGCCCGAGCCCCACGAGGAGGGCTTCGACCCCATCGCGAACTCCAGCACCCCGCCCTTGGACAGCAGCGAGTGGGGGAGCGAAGTGGAGTTCCAGGAGCGGCCGTTGAAGCGGACGCCCTGGATGTACACATTGCGGTCGCTGTTGTCCGGGGCCTTGATCACCAGGTCCCGGCCGTTCTCCAGGTGCACGGTGGCCTTCTTGAACTGCGGTGAGCCGATGGCGTACTCACCGCTGCCCATGACCAGCGGGTAGAAGCCGAGCGAGGAGAAGAGGTACCAGGCCGACTGCTCGCCGTTGTCCTCGTCGCCGTGGTAGCCCTGCCCGATCTCGCTGCCCGTGTACAGGCGGGACAACACCTCGCGCACGTTCTTCTGCGCCTTCCAGGGCTCGCCGGCCGCGTCGTACATGTAGTTCACATGGTGGGCGACCTGGTTGGAGTGGCCGTACTGGCCCATCCGGACGTCCCGCGCCTCGGTCATCTCGTGGATGACACCGCCGTAGGAGCCGGTGAACTCGGGGGACGCCGTCTCCGGGGTGGCGAAGTACTCGTCCAGCTTGTCGCCCAGCGCCTTGCGGCCGCCGTACAGGTTGGCCAGGCCCCGGCTGTCCTGCGGGGCGGTGAAGGCGTAGCCCCAGCCGTCGGTCTCCGTGTAGTCGTAACCCCACACGCGGGGGTCGTACTTGGCGGAGTCCACGCGCCAGTTCCCCTTGGCGTCCTTGCCCTGGAAGAAGCCGGCCTTCGCGTCGAACAGGTTCACGTAGTCGCGGGCCCGGTTGAGGAAGTAGGCCGACTCCTCCTGGTACCGCTTCTCGCCGGTCTTCCTGTAGAGGGCCTCGCCCATCTTGGCGATGCCGTAGTCGTTGACATAGCCCTCCATGGCCCAGGAGAAGCCCTCGTTCGTGTCGGTGCTGGTGTAGCCGAGGAACGGCGAGGTGGCCATGCCCTTGCGGCCCACGCCCGAACTCGGTGGCACCACGGTCGCGTTCTTCACCGCCGCGTCGTACGCCGCCTTCGCGTCGAACTTCACGCCCTTGACGTAGGCGTCCGCGAACGCCACGTCCGAGGAGGTGCCGGTCATCAGGTCGGCGTAGCCGGGGGAGGACCAGCGGGAGGTCCAGCCGCCGTCCTTGTACTGCTGCACGAAGCCGTCCACCATCTCACCGGCCTGCGAGGGCGAGAAGAAGGAGTAGGCGGGCCAGGTGGTGCGGTACGTGTCCCAGAAGCCGTTGTTGACGTACACCTTGCCGTCGACGATCTTGGCGCCGGTGTGGGTCGGGGTGTCCGGGTTCGGCATCGGGGAGAACGGCGACGCGTACTGGTCCTTGCCGTCGACCTTCTCGAAGCCCGAGTTCGGGTAGAGGTACAGCCGGTACATGCTGGAGTACAGCGTGGTCAGCTGCTCCGGGGTGGCGCCCTCCACCTCGACCTTGCCCAGGATCTTGTCCCAGGCCTGCTGGGCGCGTGCCTTCACGGTGTCGAAGGAGGTGCCGTCCGGGATCTCCTGGCGCAGGTTGTCCTTGGCCTGGTCCAGGCTGATCAGCGAGGTCGCCAGGCGCAGGGTCACCGTACGGTCGGCGCCCGCGGCGAACCGCAGATAGCCCTTGACCCCGCTGGAGGAGCCCTCGGTCACCGGCTTGTCGAAGGTGCCGTACACGAACAGCCGGGTCGCGCCCGTGGACAGCCCCGACTTCACGTCGGAGTAGCCGGTGACGATCCCGTGCTCCTTGTCCAGCGTGAGGCCCGCCTGCTCGGTGACGTTGTCGAACAGCACGCTCGCGTCGTCGCCCGGGTAGCTGAAGCGCAGCACCGCCGCGTGGTCGGTCGGGGTCATCTCGGCCTTGAGGCCGTTCTCGAACCTCACCCCGTAGTAGTACGGCCGGGCCGTCTCGTTCTCGTGCCGGAAGGCCAGCTCACGGGCCTCGCGGCCGGTGTCCGGGGTGCCGCTCGCAACCGACGGCATCAGCTGGAAGGTCTGCCGGTCGCCCATCCACGGACTCGGCTCATGGCTCGCGCTGAACGCCTGTACGGTCGGCAGGTTGTCCTCGTTGTTGCCCCGCGCGTAGTCGTACAGCCAGCTCAGCGAGGACGCGTTGGTCACCGGGGTCCAGAAGTTGAACCCGTGCGGCGTCGCGGCGGCCGGGAAGTTGTTGCCCCGCGAGAAGCTGCCGCTGGAGTTGGTGCCGCGCGTGGTGAGCGCGTAGTCCGACAGATGCGCCTTGGGCCGCTCGGGCGCCACGCGCTTCAGCGCCACGTCGTCGATCCAGCCCCGGAACTTCGCCGGGCCCTTGGGGGAGTCGTACGCCACCAGAATCCGGTCGACGGTCTTGCCCGCCGCCACCGTGCCGATCCGGGACGCCACGTCGTTCCACTGGTTGACGTACAGCCCCTTGGCCGCGCCCTGGCCCTGCGGGGTCAGCGGGAAGCCGTGCTGGTCGGTCGCGCCGAGCGAGCTGAGGTAGCTGCCGTCGGTGAAGGCCAGGTCCACGCTGACGTTGGTCGCGTCGTAGTCCCGGTCGCCGTCGGCCATCGACGGGAAGAGGCGGTACGACAGCCGGGTGTCGCCGGCCACCTTCACATCGACGTCGAAGACCTTGTCGTACGCGTAGCCCCGGCCGTCGGCGGTGTGCCGTCCGGCGTAGCGCAGCGCGTGGGTGCCGGTGAAGCCCGCCCGCGCCTTGGCGGTGGGGGAGCCGCTGGGGCCCTTGTCGACCAGGGCCAGCATGTCCTGCGGCGCGGGACCGTCACCCCCGCCGGTGGAGAACTGCACATCGGCCAGCTGGAGGGCGTCCGGGGCGCCGCCGTTCTTCGTCACCTCCAGCCGGAGGTGCTGGTACTCGGCCGGCTCGTCGAGCTGGTACGACTTGGTCCCGAACCGGTCCGGGAAGGTCTCGCCGGTCCGGGTGTCGAGGGTCTTCCAGTCCTTGCCGTCCGCCGAGCCCTGGAGGTGCCAGTCCTCCGGGTCGCGCTCGGCGTGGTCGTTGGCCGAGGTGAGCGCGTAGGCGGCGAGCCTGACCGGCTGGTCCAGGTCGAACTCGACCCAGCCGGTGGGCGCGAACGTCAGCCACTTGCTGCCGGGATCGACATCGGTGAGGTTCTCCTTCACCTCGCCCCCGCCGGTGTTCTCACCGCTCGCACGCAGCTCGGTCACGTGGTCGGTGACATTGCCGGGAATGCCGTTGCTGTAGCCGCCGTCCACGCCCGAGGAGCGCCTGGCGCCGCCCGGGTCGGTCTCGACGGTGTTCAGCCAGTCCGGCGCCGGCTCGCCGGATTCGAACGATGACGCGAACTCCGTGGCGGCGGCCGGCACTCGGGCCGGCACGGCGACCGCCGCTCCCTGCGCGCCGACGCCCATGACAAAGGCGGTCGTGAGGACGACCGCCGGAGTCCAGTTGTGCCGAGATCTCCGCTGCATCTACGGATTCCCCTCCCGCGCTAACTGCGGACAACGTTGTCAACTTGCTGCGCAGCAACCAGTAGGTCGTCAAGTGACCCTTGATGTCAAGGGTGTTGAGTGCGGCATTCAGGGGGTCATTTCGGTGGTTCAGCCGACAGGCCGTACGGAGCCCGGCGAAATTCCCCACAGGTCTCAACTCGGAGAAGACCGATGGCCGACCTTGCATTCGATCTTGCCCCGTTGGCGGGAAGTGGACTATACCTGTCGGCGTTTCCTGCACGAGCCAGCACAACCCGACCGCGGTGCCGGGGGGAGATCCGGTTCACCGCCTGAGTCCTGGAGAGGGCGAGGACTTGAGCATGGGGTCTACCGGACAGCGTGGCGGCGAAGGCGTCGGCCGTCGCGATCTGATCAAGCGCACGGCGGCGATCGGCCTGGTGGCCGCCCCCGGAATGGGGCTGCTGTCGGCCTGCGCGAGCAGTGGCGGCGAGGGACAGGACAAGGCGAAGGCGGGCAAGAAGACCGCGAAGAACCCGCTCGGCGTCAACGACAGCGCCCAGCTGGAATTCGTCCTCTTCGACGGCGGTTTCGGCAAGGAGTACGCCGAGGACGCGGTCAAGCTGTACGAGAAGGGCTTTCCCAAGGCCAAGGTGAAGTTCTCCGCGACCCAGAAGATCCAGTCCACCCTGCAGCCCCGCTTCAACCAGGGCACCCCGCCGGACCTCATCGACAACTCCGGCGCCGAGCAGATGGACATGGGCGTGCTGGTCGGCAAGAAGCAACTGGCCGACCTCACCCCGCTGCTGGACGCCCCGTCCTACGACGACCCGTCCAAGAAGGTCCGCGACACCCTGCGTCCGGGCATCGTGGAGATGGGCCAGTTCGACGGCGACCCGGTGTGGATACTCAACTACGCGTACACCGTGTACGGCGTCTGGTACTCGCAGAAGGCGCTGGACGGGCTGGACGAGAAGTACCCCGAGACCTGGGACGAGATGCTCAAGGTCTGCGCCAAGGCCAAGAAGAAGGGCATCGCCGGCTGGACCTACGCGGGCAAGTACCCGTACTACCTGCCCTTCTCGCTCTACCCGATGATCGCCAAGGTCGGCGGGCGCGAGGTGCTGGACGCCATCGACAACCTGGAGCCGAACGCCTGGAAGCACCCGGCCGTCAAGGCGTCTTTCGAGGCGTACTACGAGCTGTTCAAGAAGGGCTACATCCTGCGCGGCACCCCGGGTCTGGACCACATCCAGTCGCAGACCGCGTGGGCCAAGGGCAAGGCGCTGTTCATCCCGAACGGCTCCTGGGTGGAGAACGAGTCGGCCAACGTCATCCCGGCCGACTTCGACCTGGCGGTGTCGGCGCCGACCGGCCTGGACAGCTCCGACAAGCTGCCGTTCGGCACCATCTGGGCCTCCGGCGGTGAACCCTTCGTCGTCCCGGCCAAGGCGGCCAACCCCGAGGGTGGCATGGAGCAGCTGCGGGTGATGCTCTCCGAGGCGTCCTCGCGGAACTTCACCTCCAAGGTGAAGTCGCTCTCCGCGCTCAACGGCGGTATCGACGGCATCGAGCTGACCCCCGGTCTGAAGGCGGGCGTCGCGGCGCTGGACAAGGCCGGGGACAACGTGGTGAACCCGCGCATCCCGGACTGGTACGTCCAGCTGGAGAAGGAGAAGATCGGCGTCGGCGGCCTCGGCGAGCTGCTGGCCGGCCGGCTGACCCCCGCCGAGGCGGTCAAGAAGATCCAGGGCTTCGCGGACGACGCCGCCAAGGACTCCTCCATCAAGCACTACAAGCACAGGTAGCACCCCCTCTCGGGTTCGTCACCAGCGGCAGCACGTGTCCCAGGAACGGGGTCGTCCGGCAATGCAGCACGGCAAGTACGGGTTCATCACGGGGTTCCTCGTGGCCCCGCTCGGGCTCTACACACTCTTTGTGATCTGGCCGTTCATCCAGTCCATCTACTACTCGTTCACGGACTGGACCGGTCTGAGCCCCGAATTCAGCATGGTGGGTACCGACAACTACACCCGGATGCTGCACGACGACATCTTCTGGAAGTCGCTGACGCACAGCCTGGTCTTCGCGCTGCTGCTGCCGCTGGTGACGCTCGGCATGGCCCTGTTCTTCGCTTTCATGATCAATGTGGGCGGCCGGCACCGAAAGGGCGGACCGGTCGTCACCGGGGTGCGCGGCTCCGGCTTCTACAAGATCGTCTATTTCTTTCCGCAGGTGCTCTCGATCGCCATCGTGGCCCTGCTCTTCGCCTTCGCCTACAACCCGGACAGCGGCGCGATCAACTCGCTGCTGCGCGGTATCGGGCTCGACAGCCTCCAGCCGCTCTGGCTCGGTGATCCGGATCTCGCGCTGTGGTGCGTGATGGCGGTGCTGGTCTGGTCCACCACCGGCTTCTTCGTGGTGCTGTTCAGTGCCGCCATGGCCTCGATCCCGGCCGAGCTGTACGAGGCGGCGCTGCTGGACGGGGCCGGCCGCGCGACCACCTTCTTCCGGGTCACCCTGCCGCTGCTGTGGGACACCGTGCAGTCCGGCTGGGTCTACATGGGCATCCTCGCGCTCGGCGCCGAGTCGTTCGCGGTCGTGCAGATCATGACGACCGGTCCGGGCGGCCCCGACTACTCGACCACCGTGCTGGTCCTGTACGTGTACCAGAAGGCGTTCCGGGACGGTCAGGCCGCCTACGCCACCACCATCGGCGTCGCCCTGCTGGTCGTCACGCTCGCGTTCGCCGCGATCGTGATGCGCCTGGGCCGCCGCGAGCGGCTGGAGTACTGAGCCCCATGACAACCACCGACGCCCCCGTCCCGCCCCCCGCGCCCGTCGTGAAGACCGGCGCGGTCCCGCCCCGGCCCGGCCCCCGCCGAGGGTCCGAGGGCTCCGTCCTCAACGTGTTCTCGCACGGCGTGCTGGTCATCTGGGCGATCATGGTCGTCCTGCCGCTGGTGTGGGCGGTGATGACCTCGTTCAAGGACGACAGCTCCATCTTCGGCTCGCCCTGGGCACTGCCGGACAAGCTGCACCTCGACAACTGGTCCCGTGCCTGGTCCGAGGCCCATATGAGCGACTACTTCCTCAACACCGTTCTGGTGGTGGGGGGTTCGCTGATCGGCACCCTGGTGCTCGGCTCGATGGCGGCCTATGTGCTGGCCCGCTTCGAGTTCCCGGGCAACCGCTTCATCTACTACCTGTTCGTCGGCGGCATGAGCTTCCCGATCATGCTCGCGCTGGTCCCGTTGTTCTATGTCGTGAACAACATGGGGCTGCTGAACACGATCCACGGACTGATCCTGGTCTACATCGCCTACTCGCTGCCGTTCACGGTGTTCTTCCTGACCGCGTTCTTCCGTACTCTGCCCACTTCGGTGGCGGAAGCGGCCTTCGTGGACGGTGCCTCGCACGGCCGGACGTTCTTCCAGATCATGCTGCCGATGGCCAAGCCCGGCCTGATCAGCGTGGGCATCTTCAACTTCCTCGGCCAGTGGAACCAGTACATGCTGCCGACGGTGCTGAACACCGACCCGGACAAGAAGGTCCTCACCCAGGGCCTGGTCGAACTCGCCGTCAGCCAGGGGTACAAGGGCGACTGGTCCGGCCTCTTCGCGGGGCTGGTGATGGCGATGCTGCCGGTGCTGGCGGCGTACGTCGTCTTCCAGCGGCAGGTGGTCTCGGGGCTGACCGCGGGGGCGCTCAAGTAACGCGGGATCTCACCCCAACCGGCCCCGGTGTGCCCCACCGGGGCCGACGCATGTCCGGACACCGGCGGTCACCTTGCGATCGTTACAGGTCACTCCGTGCGAACACCGCCGTCAGTCAGTGAAGCCACTCCTGGTCACAGCTCCGTCACGCGATGAAACCCGCTCGGCAGGGGGACGGCGCAACCCCGCGAGTGGCAGCGATTTCCGTCAAGGACTTGACGGAGGTTACCCCTTCAGCAGAGCTTGGAGTTCATAACTTGTAAGTGGCCCGGTTCCGCAGATGTGACCTGGGCCACGGGTGGCGATGGGGCCGCCCACCGATGTCGGGAGTGGATGGGTCGATGGAGACTCCGGGGTCGCAGTCGTCGCTGCACCGAGCCAACCTGGAACGAGTCGTACGGGCGGTGCGGCTGGCCGGGTCGCTCACACAGGCGGAGATCGCCCGCACGACCGGCCTGTCCGCCGCGACGGTCTCCAACATCGTGCGTGAGCTGAAGGACGGCGGAACCGTCGAGGTCACCCCCACCTCGGCGGGGGGCCGCAGGGCCCGCAGCGTGTCGCTGAGCGGGGACGCCGGGATAGTGATCGGTGTCGACTTCGGCCACACCCACCTGCGGGTGGCGATCGGCAACCTCGCCCACCAGGTGCTCGCCGAGGACTCCGAGCCGCTGGACGTGGACGCCTCCTCGACGCAGGGTTTCGACCGCGCCGAGGAGCTGATCGACCGGCTGATCGCCGCGACCGGCGTGGACCGGGGCAAGGTGGCCGGGGTCGGGCTCGGGGTACCGGGACCCATCGACGTGGAGTCGGGCACCCTGGGGTCCACCTCGATCCTGCCCGGCTGGGGCGGCACCCGGCCCGCCGAGGAGCTGCGGACACGGCTCGGCGTGCCCGTGCACGTGGACAACGACGCCAACCTGGGCGCCCTCGGCGAACTGGTCTGGGGCAGCGGCAAGGGCGTCCGTGACCTCGCCTACATCAAGGTGGCCAGCGGGGTCGGGGCGGGCCTGGTCATCAACGGGCAGATCTACCGGGGGCCCGGCGGGACGGCCGGCGAGATCGGGCACATCACGATCGACGAGGCGGGCCCGGTGTGCCGCTGCGGCAACCGGGGCTGCCTGGAGACCTTCACGGCCGCGCGCTACGTCCTGCCGCTGCTCCAGCCGAGCCACGGCAGCTCCCTGACCATGGAGAGCGTGGTCCGGATGGCCCGGGACGGGGACCCCGGCTGCCGCCGGGTGATCGCCGACGTGGGTCGGCACATCGGCAGCGGCGTGGCCAATCTGTGCAACCTGCTCAACCCCAGCCGGGTCGTCCTGGGCGGCGATCTGGCCGAGGCCGGGGAACTGGTGCTGGCCCCCATCAGGGAGTCCGTGGGACGCTATGCGATCCCCAGCGCGGGACGTCAACTGTCCGTGCTTCCGGGGGCACTCGGGGGCCGCGCCGAGGTGCTCGGGGCGCTCGCCCTGGCGCTGAGCGAAATGGGCGATTCCACCCTTTTGGACGGCTCCGCCACCGCTTCCCTGCCCGTAGTCGCCATGCCTTCACTTAGATAACGAATGGCACCGTTGCCATCTCGTTAAGGATTTACTTCTTGACGCCGAACGCGTGGCCGAGTTGACTTCCAGCCACCTCGGCCGCAACGACGCGGCCTCGTCAGGGAGGTTTCTGAAGTGAACACGCGTATGCGTCGTGCGGCCTTCGCCGTTGCTGCTGGTGCCATGGCTGTCTCGCTGGCCGCCTGTGGAAGTGCCAAGGAGTCCGGTGGCAAGAGCGACGGCGGGAAGCCGACCGCCAAGGGTGATGACATCACCGTCGGTCTGCTCCTGCCGGAGAACCAGACCGCTCGCTACGAGAAGTTCGACAAGCCGATCATCGAGAAGCAGATCTCGGAGCTGACGAACGGCAAGGGCAAGGTCGAATACCTCAACGCGAAGCAGGACGCGACCCTCCAGTCGCAGCAGATCGACACGATGATCACCAAGAAGGTCGACGTGCTGATCCTCGACTCGGTCGACTACAAGGCCGTCGCGCAGGGTGTCAAGAAGGCCAAGGACGCCGGCATCCCGGTCGTCGCCTACGACCGCCTCGCCGAGGGACCGATCTCCGCCTACACCTCGTTCGACAACACCGAGGTCGGCAAGACGCAGGGCGAGGCCCTGCTGAAGGCTCTGGGCGGCAAGGCCAAGTCCGGCAAGATCGTCATGATGAACGGCGCCGTCACCGACCCGAACGCCGCGCAGTTCAAGCAGGGCGCGCACAGCGTCCTGGACGGCAAGGTGAACATCGGCAAGGAGTACGACACCAAGGAGTGGAAGCCGGAGAACGCCAACGCCAACATGGAGGGCGCCATCTCCGCGCTCGGCAAGGACAAGATCGTCGGCGTGTACTCCGCCAACGACGGCATGGCGGGCGGCATCATCACCGCGCTCAAGGGCGCGGGCCTCAAGACGGTTCCCCCGGTCACCGGCCAGGACGCCGAACTCGCGGGCGTGCAGCGCATCGTGACGGGCGAGCAGTACATGAGCGTCTTCAAGTCGTACCCGCAGGAGGCCGAGACCGTCGCCAAGATGGCCGTCTCGATCGCCAAGACCGGCAAGGTCGACAGCTCGCTCAAGACCAGCACGGTCGACAGCGGCACCGAGAAGGGCATCCCGGCCGTGATCGTCCCCGTCGTCTCGCTGACGAAGGACAACATCAACGACACGGTCGTCAAGGAGGGCTACTACACGGTCGGTGACATCTGCACCGCCAAGTACAAGGCCGCCTGCGACAAGGCCGGCCTGAAGTAGCACTTCAGGGGCCGCCCC
>NZ_JBHXLV010000132.1:0-18849 GCF_042721685.1 Streptomyces sp. NPDC058459
ACCGGGAGGCCTATCGCGTGGTGCTCAGCGTGCGACGAGGCGCACGGGGGCGTGCGCCGGCCCGTTCACCGTGATCGAACGCAGCGGCTCCACGGCTCCGGCCGGTTCGACGACGGCGACCAGCTCCGCGAGCGTCTCCAGGAGCATCCGCATCTGGTGGCGGGCCATGGTGCTCCCAATGCAGACGTGCTCGCCCGTGCCCAGGGCCAGATGGCGGTTGGGCTGCCGACCGAGGTCGAACCGTTCGGCATCCATGAACACCGACTCGTCCCGGTTGGCCGAGGGAATCCACAGCACGACCCGGTCCCCGGCAGCGATGTGGCGGCCCTGGATGACGGTGTCCGCCGTGGCCGTCCGCATGCTGTGCGTGGCGCTGCTCGTCCACCGCAGCACCTCCTCCGCCGCGGTCCTGACGAGTGCGCCGTCCCGCTCCCCCACCAGCCGCTGCCACTGCTGCGGATGCGCGACGAGGGCGAGAATCCCCGAGGCCATCGACAGACCCGCGTTCTCCGACGCACCGACGAGGTTCTCGCAGCTCAGCAAGATCTCGGTCTCGGTCAGCAAGTCACCCTGCACCTCGTTGCCGACGAACATACCCATCGCGTCGTCCGCGGGCTCCTCCATCCGCGCGTACATCATGTCGATGAAATAGCGCATCAGCGTGAGGTGGCTGGTGAGGGGTTTGCCGGATTCGAATGCCTCCGTGGTCCACGTCAGAAGCCGCTCGCGGTCCTCCGGCTCCACACCGAGCAGCCTGCCGATGTTGTAGCTGGACAGCCGGGCTCCGATGTCGTGGACGAGGTCGCAAGTGCCCGACTCGACAGCACGTGTCACCACCGAGCGGATCTCGGCGCGCATCTCACCCGCCAGGGAGCGGGCGCACCGTTCGCTGAACCGGTCGGTCACCTGTGCGCGCAGGGCGCGGTGCTTGGGTGGATCCGTCAGGGCCATAGTAAGACCGCTGCCGGGGTCCTCCCCCAGTTCCGTCGGCCGCAGCAGGACGCCCTGCGCCGAACTGAAGACAGCCGGGTTCTGGTACACGTCCCGTATGTCCTCGTACCGGGTGAGCGACCAGAAGCCCGGCAGGTCGCCCGGTTCGTGCCAGTGGACCGGGGCGTGCTGTCTCATCCAGCGCCACAGCCGGTGCACCTCTCCGGACGCGTGCAGGTCAGGGTCGACGACGTCGGCGGGGACGAAAGTGGATACGGTCACGACGCAGCTCCCGCGATCAGGGCAAGACGGTCATGGAAACCCTTGAGCAGCTCCAGCGCGGTGGCTGCGGCGACGGCGTCGCGCCGGAACGAGAGCACCACGTCGAGCGTGCCGTCCTCGTCCGGCCACACCTCCAGGTGCAGTTCCAGGGGAAGGGCGGCGTACGGCTGGCGCAGATGCGCGGAGACGACACCGGGCAGGTCGAGCCGGGGCGGAGGGTTGTCCTGGAGGGCGAAGAGGGACTGGAACACCGGCGGCCGCCCGGGCGTCGTCGTCCCGACGCCCTGCGCGACGGCCGTGAAGGGGACATCACTGCGGCTGAAGGCCCGGTGGACCAGTCGGCCGGTCTCCCGGATGCCGCCCTCGCCCCCGCCCACCGCGGCGCCGCGCAGACGCACCGGCACCATGTCGATCAGGCAGCCGATGGCCTGTTCCAGCTCCGGGACGGTGCGCTGGGCGACGGGCACGCCCACCGCGAAGTCCCGCTGCCCGCAGACCTCGGCCATGACGTCCGCCCAGGCCGACAGGAGCACCACGAACCGGCTCACTCCGAACGCCGCGCCCCGTGCGTCCAGGCGCGCCGTGACGGCCGCGGGAACGGACACATCGAGGTGTCCCATCCCGGTCTCCCCGGGGCCGGGCCGTTCGGGCCAGCGGACCTGGGGTACGTCCTGGAACTCCTCCCGTACCCGCTCCGTCCGCCCCTCCAGGTCCGTCACGGCCGTGGCCGCCGCCGCCAGCCGGGCCCGCTCGGCCAGGGCGGGCGGGGCGGTTCGCGGCTCCCGCCCGGCGTAGGCGTCGGACAGGTCACGCGCCAGGACGGATTCCGACCAGCCGTCGAAGACGATGTGGTGGACCAGCACCCCGAACAGCCAGCCCCGGGTTTCGGTCACCGGCACCAGCGCGGTGCGCCACAGGTCGGCGTCCTGGGGTTCGAGGGGCTCTTCGAAGAGCCGGCGCAGCGCGACAACCGCCTCGTCAACCGTCGGCCGGGCGTCCAGGAACTCCAGGGGCGGGGCGGAGATGTCGGTGACCTCGGCATGGGGCCGGGGGTCCATCCGGAAGGCCGTGCGCAGCACCTGGTGCCGCTCGTGGACGGCGGCGACTGCCGCCTCCAGGGAGTCCTGGTCGAGCCGGTCGTCCAGATGCCACGTCATCAGGCAGTATCCGGCCCGGTCCTGCGGCGCCGTCAGGTGACGGGTGAGGAAGACCAACTCCATGGCGGCCAGCGGGATGTCACCGGTCGGCGGCGGTACGGCGTCCGCGCCCTGCGCCGACCGCAGCCAGGATCCGAGACATTCGGCGGACGGGTGCTCGTACAGGCTCGACAGCGGAACCGGCTGCCCCACCCGCTTGCCGATCCGCGTGCAGGCCCGAGCGGCCTGGAGCGAGGAGCCTCCCAGCTCGAAGAAGGACATGTGCTGCGGCACGGCCCGTCTGCCCAGTGCAGCGGTGAACTCCTCGGCCACCAGTCGCACAAGCGGGTCGCCGATGGGGCCGTGGTGGTCCTCGACGGGCACCTCGGGCACGCTCGCCAGCAGGGCCCGCTCGTCCAGCTTGCCCCTGCTGGTCAGCGGGAAGAAGTCCACGAAGACGATGTCGACGGGGCGCTGGTAGGCGGGCAGGTGGCGGGCGAGGATCGCCGGTTCGTCTGGCGGGACCCCGCCGACCCGGCTCGGCACGCAGAAGGCCACCAGTTCGAAGACGCCGCCGAGTTCGTTCCAGCGCGGGACCACCCGGCAGTCGGCGACGGACGGGACGAAGCGCACGATCTGCCGCTCCACCTCGGCCGGTTCGACGCGGTTGCCCCGGACTTTCACCTGCCGGTCGATCCGCCCACGGAACTCGACGATCCCGTTCTCGTCCCGGGTGCCCAGGTCCCCCGTACGGTACAGCCGGACCCGCTCACCGTCGATGTCGACGTCCGTGAACTTCTCTGCGGTGAGGGCCGGTTCACCGAGGTAGCCGAGGGCCAGGCCGTCGCCCGCGACGCAGATCTCCCCCGGCTCCCCGGCCGCGCAGGGCCGGTCGCCCTGGAGGACGTGGACGGTGGTGCCGGGCACCTCCCGCCCCAGCGGGATGCCGCCGGGGCGGTTGCAGTCGGCGGCGGTGATGCGGTGCGTGGTGGTGAACACCGTGCTCTCGACCGGGCCGTAGCCGTTGATCAGGGCCGTGTCGGGGAACCGGTCGAGGAAGCGGCCGACGTGCCGCGCGGACAGGCGCTCACCGCCGATCATGACCTGGGACAGGCCGCCCAACGCCGTCAGGTCCTCGTCGACGATAAGGTTGAACAGGCTGCTGGTCAGCCACACCGTGTTCACGGCGTGGTCGGCGACCATCGCGCGCAGGGCCTCGGCCGTCAGGAACGGCTCGTCGATCAGGACGCAGGTGCCGCCGTTGTACAGCGCGGCCCAGAGTTCGAGGGAGAACGCGTCCCACGGCAGTGCCGCCGCGAGGGGGATGACCGTGTCCCGGTCGAAACGCGCGAAGGTGCCTGGCCGGAAGAGCCGTGCCGTCGCCCGGTGCGGGGTGATCACTCCCTTGGGCCGTCCCGTGGTGCCCGAGGTGAAGAACACGCAAGCTGCGTCGGAGCCCCGTACCGCCACCGCGGCGCGGGCGGGGCTTTCCCCCATAGTGTCCTCGGCGGGTGTCCACAGCGGCGCGGACAGCTCCGCCGCCGCGCCCGGTCCCGCGACGACGAGGGGTGGCCGGAGCTGTTCGACCACCGCGTCGAGACGGGTGAGCGGCCAGTCCGGATCGAGCAGCGCGTAGGCGGCGCCGAGTTTGAGAACGGCCAGCAGAGTCACGACCAAGTCGACGGAACGCGGCATCAGGATCGGCACGAGATGACCCTGTTCGACACCGGCGGCGGCGAGCCGGCCAGCCAATTGCTCGGCGCGGGCTTCCAATTCACCGTACGACACCCGGGCGCCCCGGGCAATGAGGGCTATGTGCTGCGGCTGAGCACGCACTTGCATGGCGACGACGTCATGCAGTCCTTCCCCCGGTGATACCCAAGCAACTCCTGCGGTCCACGCGGCATTCGACTGCAACGCGTCGACTCCCTTCGCAGTCCCAGACAATGAGGATTCGAGAGCACAGCAGGAGCCTACGACGTTGTCACGACTGATCGTTTCCTGGCAACAACCCTTTCACAAAAAGGGTGTTGGGCCTGTCTTCGTCATGGACGTGACCGCGACCAACCCCTCGTTCACTGACCACGAACTGTGTCATGATCGCAGGACGGTCCGAGGAACCGATCCTGTCTACCGCCAACGGCCGTTCACTTCACGCAGCATCACATGGAATATCCGATTTCCAATAGCATGGTGGGGGACGTGGTGACGAGTCGAGATCGCTCCTTGGACATCGCGGTCACCGGCATGGCTGCACGGTTCCCGGGCCCCCGTGGAATCGACGACTGGTGGGAATCCCAGCTCCACGGAAGCGTGCACCTCAGGAGATACACGCGGGAGGAGTTGCTCGCCACCGGAGTGCCCGCCGCGTTGGCCGCAGACCCGGACTACGTGCCCGCACGCGGTCATCTCGACGACTGGGACCGCTTCGACCACGATTTCTTCCAGATCCGCAAGCGCGAGACGGAACTGATGGACCCTCAGCATCGCTGGATGCTGGAGGTGGCCTGGAACGCCCTGGAGGACGCGGGGGCTCTGCCCCGTGACGGCTCGGTGGTGACCAGCGTCTACGCGTCCATGACGGGCAGCGGCTACATGCGCGCGATGGTCGGTAGCGGAAATGTCGATCCGGGCCTGCTGGACGACCTGATCCACGGTACAGAGCCGGACTTCATGGCGAGCCGGGTGGCCTACAAACTCGGCCTGAACGGACCGGCCTTCGCCGTGCAGACGGCCTGTTCCTCTTCGCTGGTGGCCGTGCACCTGGCGGTGCAGGCGCTCCTCAGCGGTGACTGCGACCAGGCCCTCGTGGTGGGGGCGGGCTTCGGCTACCCCCAGGCGGGTTATCTGCACCAGCCGGGCGGCGTGCTGTCCTCCACGGGTGCCTGCCGGCCGTTCGACCGGCACGCGGACGGTGTGGTCGCCGGGTCTGGCGCGGGCGCCGTGGTACTGCGCCGTCTGTCAGACATCACCGAGGACGACCCCGTGCCGTACGGCGTCATCCTGGGCTCCGCGATCAACAACGACGGGAACGCGAAGGCCGGTTACTACGCGCCGTCCTCCGCGGGGCAGGAGCGGGTGATCGGTGCGGCGCTGAGCGCGGCCGAGGTCGACGGCGGGTCCATCGGCTATCTGGAGACCCACGGCACCGGCACCCGGATCGGAGACCCCATCGAGTGGACGGCGGCCGGCGCCGCGCTGCGCAAGGCCGGCGCCCGGCAGGGCAGTGTGGCGGTCGGCGCGTTGAAGGCCAGCATCGGCCACCTGGACGCCGCCGCGGGAGTCGCCGCGCTGATCAGGGCCCTGCTCGTGGTGCGCAGCGGTGTGATCCCGCCCCTCGCGGGGTTCACCGCGCGCAATCCACTGCTGGAGACCGAGAACTGCCCCTTGTACATACCCACCGAGGCCGTCCCCTGGCCCGGGGAGCGTCCGCGACGCGCCGGGGTAAGCGCGTTCGGTATCGGCGGCACCAACGCGCACGTCGTGATCGAGCAGGCGCCGCCGCGCGAGCCGGCCGCCCCTGCCCCCGAGGCACGGGCGCCGCGCGAGCGCCTGGTGCTCCTGTCGGCGGCGGATCCCGAGGCACTCGGCCGCGCGGCCGACGGTCTGGCCGCCCATCTCAGGACCCACGACCCGGATCTCGGCGAAGTCTGCGGCACCCTGGCCAATGGCCGCCTGGCCCTGGGCGAACGCCTCGCGGTGACGGGCCGGACGAGCGCCGAGGTCGCCGAGCGCCTTGCCGGCCGGTCCGGGGTCTTCCGGGGCACCGCACCGGCGACGGGCCCCGCCCCGGTGGTTTTCGTCTTTCCCGGCCAGGGTTCTCAACACCCGGCCATGGCCGAGCCCTTCACCGCTCTCCCCGGGTTCCGCCGGGCACTCGACCGGTGTCTCGCGGCTTTCGCCTCCCCGCTGGCGGAACGGATCCGGCAGGCGCTGTTCGACCCGGACTTCTCCGCCGACGAGCTGAACCAGACTGAACTGGCGCAGCCGGCCCTCTTCGCCGTCGGCCACGCGGCGGCGACCGCACTCCTGGCCCTGGGGGTCCGGCCGGCCGCGGTGGGCGGTCACAGTCTCGGCGAGATCACCGCGGCCACTGTCGCCGAAGTCCTCACGCTGGAGGAGGCGGCCACGTTCGTGGCGGCGCGCGGCCGGGCCATGCAGGACTGCCCGGAGGGCGCGATGCTGGCCATCGGAGCGGATGCGAAACAAGCCCTGGCACTCGCTGAGGAGTGGGGCCTCGACCTCGACGTGGCCGCGGTCAACGGCCCAGACTCCAGCGTGCTGGCCGGTCCGGTCGAGCAGGTGGAGGAGTACCGGCGGCGCGCCGGCAACGCCTTCTTCGTACGACGTCTGCGCAACACCCGTGCCTTCCACTCCCGTCTGATCGAGCCCGCGCTGCCGGCGCTCACCCACGCGATGGCGCGGATTAAGCTCCGGCCGTCGGCCCTTCCGATCGCGCTCAACGTGTCCGGTCTGGTCGTCGCGGCCGGTGCCGCCCTCCCGCGCGATATGTTCACCGTGCAGGCCCGGCAGCCCGTACTGTTCGGCGCCGCCCTCAGCTCGCTGGCGGAACGCGTGCCGGGTGCCCTGGCCGTGGAGATCGGTCCGGGGCGTCCCCTCTCGCCGATGGCGGAGACGGCCGGTTTTCCCGTGGTCGCCCTGGACCAGGCCACGGACGCGCCGGGATCGCCCGTGCTCGGTGGCGTCGGCGTCCTGTGGGCCCTGGGGCAGCCGATCGCGCCGGACGGGCTGACCGGCGGCCGCAGGACCAGGCTGCCCGGCTACCCCTTCTCGGGACCGCGCTCGGTGGCCCCGGAAGCGCTCGCCTCACCCGCGACGGACCCGAGCGGCTCCCCAGCCCTCGCGCCGCTGCCGGAGCAGGGGCACGAGGAGCCGGAATCCGATGGCCCCGTCGACTCGGTGGAGGGCGTGACACGGATCTGGGCGGAACTGCTCGGCCGTGACGATCTGCCGGCGGACGCCGACTTCTTCGCACAGGGCGGCGACTCACTGCTGATCACCCGGCTCATCCTTAGGGTGAACAGCGAGTTCGGCATCCGTGTCCCGGTACGCGAGATGCTGGCGCGGCGGACGCTGGACGGCCATGTTGCGGTGGTGCGCCGGATCCGGGACGAGGCGGACGAGCAGGGCGCGTAGAGCGGACGGGGTGTACAGCCCGGCGGCCTGGACACCGCGGAGGCGTCCAGGCCGCCCAAGGCGCTGAGCGGGGCGGATCAGACGGACGCGCCTCGCTCGTCACGGTGCTCCGCGAGGATCTCACCGACCGTCCTGAGCGCGTTCCGCGCTATGGCGGGCTTGCGGTGCAGGTAGTAGGGAAGCTGGATCAGCGCCACGGACAGCGCCCAGCCACGGCCCCTGAGCCAGCTCGCGTCGTCTGCCTCGGCCGCGGTGCGCAGCGCGGCCCGCGCCGCTCCTTCGAAGAGGTTCCACCCGACCAGCAGGTCGCATGCCGGATCGCCCACCGCCAGGCCGCCGAAGTCGATGACCCCGGTCAGCTCGCCGTCGCGGACGAGGAGATTCCCGGATTGCAGATCTCCGTGGATCCATACGGGCGCGCCGGTCCAAGCGGGCGTACTCAGGGCCTCGTCCCAGACGGTCCGGACGGCTTCCGTGTCGACCAGGTCTCCCAGCGCCTCCAGTTCCGCGATGGCGGTGCGGGTCTCCTCGTCCCGCTCGGCAAGCGGGACGCCGCGGCGGAAATTGTGCTCGCCGGGGGGCGGACCGCCGCCGGTGTCGACGCTGTGCAGTTCCGCGAGAAACCGTCCCAGCTGCGTCGCCACCTCCACCGGGTCGGCCATGCGCTCGACCGTCGCGGTCTCGCCCTCCAGCCAGGTGTAGACGGACCAGTCCCACGGGTAGCCCTCGGCGGGCTTGCCCAGGGCGACCGGCTCGGGGATCTCCAGCGAGGTCTGCCGGGCCAATACCGGCAGCCACCGCTGCTCCTTGTGGACCTGGCCGATGGCCCAGTCGACCTTCGGAAGTCGCACGGACATTGCGGCGCCCAGGCGGAAGATGCCGTTGTCCGTGCCGCCGGAGTCGACGGGGACGAGGGGCAGGTCCGCCCACTGCTGGAACTGGCCGGTCAGGAGCCGGCGCACCAGGTCGACGTCGATATCGATGTGCACGGGCGGGGAGGACACGTGGGATCTCCTACGGATCGGAATGGCTCTCGGGAGGGATCGTCCGTACATGGGGCGCGGTGCCCGGTCTGGATCACCCGTGCGACGGGGGCACAGCGGAATCGTAGAAGCCGCAGCGTGGCAGGCCGGAGGCGGGGCTCTGCGCGCGGGGGTCGTCGGTGTAGACCTCCAGGCGGATGCCGTCGGGGTCGAGGAAGAACAGCTGCCCCGTGGCGGCTGCCTGTCCCGGTGCGCCCGGGTCGTCCCGGATGGCAATGCCCGCGGTGCGCAGCGCAGCCTCGGTCTCGCCCAAGGCCTCGACGGTGGGCACCTCGAACGACAGATGGTGCAGTCCTGCCCGGTCCGGGGCGAAGCGCTCGGACGTCTGCTGCCACAGGGTCAGCAGTACCGCGCTCTCCTGCCCGAGCAGCGCGTACGGGCGGGCGGGGTCGGAGGACCGCCGTATTACCTCGAACCGCAGCGCCCGCTCGTAGAAGGCGATGGATCGGTCGAGATCGGTGACGTTCAGTCCAGCGCTCCCCGTGCTGATCGCGGACACGCCGCAGCTCCTCTCATCGGTGAATCGGTCCAGGCCACGGACCTTCCGTTACCAGGGCACGGTGTCCTCGGCGCCCACGAACGTACCCGAGGGGCCGTCGGGCGGAAGGGTCGCCAAGCGCACGATGACGGCCGCGGCCTGCTCAGGGGTGTTCGTGCCGCGGAAGTCGTTCATGGCGGTCGCGGTGTAACCCGGTGTCGCGGAATTGATCTTCATATGGGCCAGCTCGGGGTCCGCGCGGAACACCCTGTCGTACTGCACCGTCAGCATGTTCAGGGCCGCCTTGGAACTGGTGTACGCGGCCCGCACCGTGGCGTCGCCCGGCAGATCCGCCTGCTGGGCAGTGAGCGTCAGCGACCCGGTGGTGCTGGAGACGTTCACGATCCGCGGCTGCGGCGCCGAGCGGAGGAGCGGCAGCAGCGCGTTGACAACGGTGACGGCTCCGAAGACGTTGGCCTCGAACAGTTCCCTGAGCTGTTCGACGGTGACCGAGGTGAGGGGCGCTCCGACGAAGACGGCAGCGTTGTTCACCAGGCAGTCGAGGCGGCCGTGGTCACGTCCGATGCGCTCCGCCGCCGCACGGACTCCGGCGACGTCGGTGACGTCGAGGCGCACCGCGTGCGCGTCGCCCCCGGCCGCCGACAGCTCGGCGGCGGCCTTGGCACCGCGTTCCACGTCCCGGCTGCCCACGAACACGGTGTGCCCGCGCTCGCCCAGCTGCCGCGCCACGGCCAGACCGATTCCCCGGTTGGCACCGGTCACCAGGGCCACTTTCGCCTGCGTCAAGCCAGATCACCTTCCCCTCGGGTGGCGCGGTGCCTCAGACAACTCGGCTGAGGGCGAGCAGGTACTCCTTGCGGTTAAGCGGGTTGTGGTCCCACCGCCGCCTGGTCGGCGTGACGCCGTGCACCTGGTCGTAACGCTCGAACGTGCTCTCCAGCACGCCCTCGCCGTGGGTCAGCGAGGGCAGCATCATCTGTAATTCGTGGATACGGGCCGCGGGGATCGTCCCTTCCATGCTGCACGTCCGGCCCTTGACCGCAGGCGGCTGGGGCACCGCCCCCAACCGGGCGAGCAGCGGGTAGATGGCTCCGTACGTGTCCGTCGGCACTTCCAGGAAGAACCGGTGGATCGGCTCGCACACGTAGGTCGCGGCCTGAGTCAGGGCCTCCATGAGGACGAGCGGGGTGAGGTTGCGGAAGTCGCCAGCCGTACTGGACATGCTCTTGTCGAAGGTGCCGTGGGAGTGGCTCTGGCGGGCGAGGTATCCGGAGTGCGTCATGCTCACCGCGCAGTCGAGCACCTCCCACCCGTGCAGTCCCTGTTCCAGCGTGGTCTTGACCGTCGTCTCCACGGCCTTGATGAAGGCCAGCGGCATGGAGCCGAGTTCGATCTCCAGGTGGAAGGTCACCCCGCTGCCGGGCTCGCCGGGCTCTACGCGCAGACCGACTTCGGCGAGGAAGGGGTTGGTCTCCGACCGCAGCCGTTCGTGGGCTGCCCCGGTGCCGATGACGCGTTCGACGCAGATCGTGGACGACTCCAGGAAGGAGACCTCGATGTCGAACTCGTCGGTCAGCGTGGACTGGATGACCTCCTTCTGCACTTCACCGTAGAGCGAGATCCGCAGTTCGTTTCGGATCTCGTCGCGCCGGATGTTGATCAGCGGGTCCTGCTCGGCCAGTTGGGACAGCGCGGCGTAGAGCGGGCCTCCGTCGCCGGGGCGTGACGCCACGATGACGGTCTCCAGCGTCGGCGGGGAGAACAGCGCGCTGATGGCGCCGCCCAGCTGGGTACCGAAGGAGTCACCGATCACCGCCTCGTCCAGTCCCCAGACCTTGCCGATCTGGCCCGCGGAGAGAGTCTGACTGCGAGCGGCGGACCCTCCGTTGTAAGCGGCGAGCTGGGTGACCTTGCTCTCCGGTCCGCGGTTGAGCTGGAGACGATCGCGGGTCTGGAGGGTCCCCTCGAACATGCGGACGTAAGCGATCTTCTCGCCCGCGGCACCTCGGTCGATCTTGAAGATCCGGCCGGCGGGCGGCCCGTCCGCGTCTCCCTGTCCGGACGGCAGCAGCTCCTTGATGGCTGCCATGAGGAGGTCTCCGCCGGCGCCGGTGATGGCAGAGCCGAAGTACACCGGGTGGACCAGGGCCTGGGCCGTCTGTGCGGCGAGTTCCTTGCGCAGTCGGCCGTCGGTCAGGTCGAGGGTGTCGTCCAGGTACACCTGCATCAGGTCGTCATCGTTGTCCACCAGTACCTCGACGAGCCGCTGGACGTGGCCCGGGTCGTCGAAGGCGAGGGGAACTGCCGAGGCGGTGACGGTGCCCAGGTCCCGTACAGCGGCCATGGGAACGGCGGCAGGCGAGAGGAACTCAGCGATGTTCTCGACCAGTGAGTCGTACCGGGCACCACGACGGTCGATCTTGTTCACGAAGATCAGCGTGGGGATGCGCAGCCTCTTGAGCGTGCGCATCAGGACCCGGGTCTGCGCCTGGACGCCTTCGACAGCCGAGACGACGAGGACCGCCCCGTCCAGCACCCCCAGCGTCCGCTCGACCTCGGCGATGAAGTCGGGGTGGCCGGGTGTGTCGATCAAGTTGACCATCAGGTCGTCCAGTGCGAAGGACGTGACCGCGGCCCGGATCGTGATGCCGCGTGCCCGCTCCAGCGCCATGGAGTCGGTCTGCGTGTCTCCGGAGTCGACACTGCCCAGCCGATCGATTACTCCGGCCGAGTGCAGCAGTCGTTCCGTGAGGCTGGTCTTGCCCGCGTCGATGTGGGCCATGATGCCCAGATTGAGGATACGCAAATACCCGTTCTTCCGTTCCACCCCGTACGGGTCGGCCCAAAGGTCTCCGCTGGACGCTTTCCCGTTTTTCTCTATATTGCCGCAGCCGTCGGGAAGTCGGAAACCTGGAATTGGGCGGTATCCACGCACAGGTATCCCACACTCACTTGATTCAGAAGACCGTCGCCATGGTGCCCGGGGCGGTCACCCCTGTCAAGGTCCTTGATCGCAGAGACATGCAGGATCGGCACGTCCACCAGATTCACCAGCCCTAGCGTAACTGATCAACCATCAACTCGTTGCCTACACAGGCCAACTGGGCCGGTCCAGACAGATGAACACAGCTGACACACCGTCAACTCGCATGTTTAGACACGAGGGCAGGATGAGTCATGAAGAGTTTGTGAAATCTGAATGGCAATCAGAAGCCGTCTCTGCAAGTAGATTTGACTCGAACTCGCCTCTGCGACACGGATGGCCTACTTCCGCTTACGGTGAGACCGCATGAGACGAACCACGCAACTCGATTCCATTCGGGACAACCAACGACCCGCTCGTACTGGTCCATTGCGTAGATCAACCCACCCGCCTAAGATCGCACCACCAACGTCACGGATGCTCGTGACAGCAGAGACCGCGCTTTCCTTCTCGAATCCGGATCAAGCAATAAGTGAACTCGTCGCGGAGTTCGTTAGCATAGCGCTGGTGAGGCTGGCTGGAACGCATACATTGCGAGCAAGCCCCCAGAATCCCGCTGATAGCTTTGGGGAGTTTGTCTCATGTCGGCCTCACAGCACGTGAAATCCTCTCCGTCGAGGTCGGAGGACAGTGACGGAGCGATACAGACGTGGACGGCCGCGGCGATCGGCGAGCCGCTGCCCGGGGACGCGTTAGTTCCCGTACACGAAGTGGTGGCCCGCCTGGCCGCCGACCAGCCCGCGGCGGCTGCTGTGCGCTGCGGCGACAACGTCGTCACCTACGCCGAGTTGGTCTCCTGGTCTCGGCAGTTGTCCCACCGCCTCGCCGCGGCCGGGGTGGGCGCCGGTGACCGGGTCGCCATCCTCGCCGAACCCTCCGCCGCGATGATCGCGTCCGTGCTCGGCGTCCTCGGCGCGGGCGCCGCCTACGTGCCTGTCGATCTGGCGCAGCCGGATGCCCGCATCGCCACGATCCTCCACGACGCGCAAGTGAAGGCCGTCGCGACAACGGCACACGCGCGGGACCGGACGGCCGGTGCCCAGGTACCCGTCGTGACGGTCGCAAGCGCCCCCGGCGAGAAGCCTGACGGCGCGGCCTCCGACTCCTTCGCCGCCGCGGTCGGCCTGGCGGATCCGGCCTACCTCATCTACACCTCGGGCAGCACGGGCGAACCCAAGGGCGTCATCGTCGAGCACCGCAATCTCGCCGCCTCGACCCGGGCCCGCCTCATGGTCTACCCGGGAAGCCCGGTCTTCCTCCTGGTGTCGCCGCTGGCCTTCGACTCGTCGGTCGCCGGGATATGGGGGACGCTCCAGGCGGGCGGCTGCCTGGTCGTGGCGTCCGCGGACGAACTGCGCGACGCCGATCAGCTGGTCTCGCTCATCGGCCGGCACCGCGTGAACCGCACCCTGTGCGTGCCCGCACTGTACGAGCTGCTGCTCGACGCGGCCGAGCGCGCCGGGACGGATCAACTGGCCTCCCTGCGCCAGGTGATCGTGGCGGGCGAGGCCCTGCCGCAGTCCCTGGTCGACCGACACTTCGCGGTCCACTCCCACGCGGTGGACCTGGTCAACGAGTACGGCCCGACCGAGACGGCCGTATGGGCCACCTTCCACCGCTTCACCGGCGTCGAACCGGTCAGCATCGGCGGCCCGATTCCCGGCGCCCGGCTCTACGTCCTCGACGCCGGGCTCCAGCCCGTGCCGCCGGGCACGGAGGGCGAGTTGTTCATCGGCGGGCCCGGGGTGACACGTGGATACTTCGGCCGTCCCGAGGCGACTGCGGCGGCCTTCCTCGACGACCCCTTCGCCGCCGAACCCGGCGCGCGTATGTATCGGACCGGCGACATCGTGCGCTGGAACGCGGACTGCGGGCTGGACTTCATCGGCCGCAAGGACGACCAGGTCAAGATCCGCGGCCACCGCGTGGAACTCGGTGCGGTCGAGTCGACGCTGCGTCGGCTGGAAGGCGTCCAGGAGGCGGTCGTCCTGCCCGACGCGGGGGGATCGGGCCTGATCGGCTTCGTCGCCTCGCGGGAAGCCGCGGACCCGGTCGCGCTGCGCCGCGCCCTCGCGCAGAAGCTGCCCCCCGTGATGGTGCCCGGCGAGCTGCGGGTCCTGCCGGAAATGCCTCGCAACCTCAATGACAAACTCGACCGCGCGCTGCTGCGGACGCTCGCCGCCGAGCCGGTCGCCGCCCGCCCCGCGTCCGCGCCCCTCACCGACGACCCGCTTACCGCCCAGGTAGCCGCCGCCTGGGCGGAGGTGCTCGGTGTGGCCACGGTGCCGTTGGACGTCAACTTCTTCGATCTCGGCGGCCATTCGCTGGCCATGTTCAAGTTGCAGGACGCGCTGGAGCGGCACTGCGGGCTGCGGCCATCGATCGTTTCCCTGTTCCAGGAGGCGACCGTGGCAACACAGGCCACGCTCATCCGCACCAGCCGCGAGCAGGGGGAGGACTCGACGCCGTCCCTCTCCGTCGAGGCCGCCCGCAAGGCCCGTACGGCCCGGCTGCGCCAGCAGCGTGCGCGGAAGGGGGCCCGTCAGTGACCGCGCACGCCTCGCGCCAGCTGGCGCGCGCAACCGCCCGTCCCGAAGCCCGTCTGCGTTTGGTGTGCTTCCCGCACGCCGGGGGGTCAGCCGCCTTCTACCGTTCCTGGGGCCAGTCGCTGACCGAGGTGGAGGTCCACGCCGTGCAGTACCCGGGGCGCGCCGACCGGTTCGACGAGGAACCTCCGCACGACCTCGTCCGGCTCGCCACCGACATCGCCGACGCGGTCGAACCGCTGGCGGATCTCCCACTCGCCTTCTTCGGACACAGCATGGGCGCTCCCGTGGCTCTGGAGACAGCACGCGCACTACAGCGCCGAGGCATCTACATCGAACACTTGTTCGCCTCGGGTTCCCGTGACGCCCCGCTGCCCACCGACCGCTCCGTCCCCGAGGAAGACCCCGACCAGCTACTCAAGGGCCTGGTCGAACTGGGCGGCACTGACGCGGAGATGGCGGCCGACCCGGTCTTCCAGGAGGTGGTCCTGCCGTATCTGATCGCCGACGGCCGCATGTTCCACAGCTACGACATGGCGCCCGAGCCGTTGCTCAGGTGTCCCGTCACCGCCATCGTCGGCGACCAGGACGACGACGCGGACCGCCGCCCGTGGAGCGCGTTGAGCACGGGGCCCGTCCAAGAGGTCAGGGTTCCCGGGAACCACTTCTACCTCATCGCCGACCCGCCGTACTCCCTTCTGCGTGAGGCCCTCTCCGTCTCGCGACCCGGCGCCTACTGAACTCCGAGGACTCCATGTCGACCGAGCAGACGACTGACGTGCCAGCGGACGCGCAGAACCCGGACAACCGGTTCATCTGGTACCCCTGGTCCCCCATCCGTTCCCACCGCGAGCGCGTCCTGATCGACCGGGCGAGCGGCTACCGGGTCTGGGACCCGGCGGGAAACGAGTACATCGACGCCTCCTCCATGAACTCGACCTGTGGCTACGCGCATCCCCATGTCGTGGAGGCCGCGACGCGCCAACTCGGCCGGATGCATGGGGTCGACATCTCCGTCCAGAACCACGGCCTGGCCGCCCTCCTCGCGGAACGGCTCGCCTCCTACCTGCCCGAAGGACCGTCCCGGACGCTGTTCACCAACAGCGGCAGCGAGGGCATCGAGGCGAGCGCGCTGATCGCCTCTTCCTACTGGTCGCACCTCGGCCGGCCGCGCACCAGGATCGTCACCTTCGAGCGCGGGTACCACGGGTCCACGGTCCTGGCCCGCAGCCTTTCCGACCTGCCCCCCACCGCGCACGGGTTCACCGACCCGTTGCAGGTCACCCACGTCCGATTCCCCGTCCCGGCCGCGCAGTTGCGCGAGCCCGAGGCGCTGCAGCCACTGCTCGCCGCGTTCGAGGAGGCGATCGGGAACGACTCCGACGACCTACCGATGGCAGTGCTGGTCGAACCGTTGATCAATGTCGGCGGCGGCGTCGTCCTCCCCCGCGGTTTCCTCAGTGGACTGCGCCGGCTGTGCGACTCCCGGGACGTCCTGCTGATCATGGACGAGGTGTTCACCGGGATCGGCCGCACCGGCCGGGTCTTCGGCTTCCAGCATGAGGAGATATCGCCCGACATCGTCATCAGCAGCAAGGGGCTCAGCGCCGGCTACGTGCCGATCACCGCGGTCACCGTCCAGGAGCACGTATACCAGACGTTCGCAGACGACCCGGTCATCGGCGGGCTCCGCTACGGTCACACGACGAGCGGTCACGCCGTCGGCTGCGCCGTGGGCCTCGCCGTCCTGGACGTGCTGGACAAGGAGAACCTCACCGAGCACGCCGTCCAGCAGGGCCGTCGGCTGCTAGACGGCCTCGCGCCGCTGGCCGGGTCCGGGGCCGGGCAGGTGCGGGACGTACGCGGGCTCGGCCTGCTGACAGTCCTCGAACTGGCCACGCCCGACGCGGCGGCCGCCCTCGTCGCCGCCGCGGAGCGGGAACGTCTCCTGGTACGTCAGCAGGGAGAGTCGATCCTCGTGGTGCCGCCGCTCACCATCGACGCCGACGGCGTCGACCAGGTCGTCGGGCGACTGCACGACGCGGTCGGCCGAGGCGAGGACCGATGACCGCGACGACCGACCCCGTGGCCGACGCCGCGGCCTCGGCCCGGATCCAGTCGGCCGTCGTGGCCAAGCGACTCGGCGGCACCATGAAGCCAGCCGACATCCGGGCCGTGATCGACGACTTCGTCGCTGGCCGCGTGCCCGACTACCAGATGGCCGCCTGGCTGGCGACGGTCGCGTGCAGCGGACTCGACATGGGCGAAACGGCCGCCCTGACGGAGGCATACGTGGCCGGGGGCCAGCTCCTGGACCTGAAGAGACTGGGCCGGACGGTCCTGGACAAGCACAGCACCGGCGGCGTGGGCGACAAGGTCAGCATGATCGTGGTCCCGATCGTCGCCGCCTGCGGCGTGGCGGTGGTCAAGATGAGCGGCCGCGGGCTCGGACACGCGGGCGGCACGATCGACAAGCTGGAGTCCGTGCCCGGACTGCGGCTGGACCTCGACGCCGACGAGATCTACGAGGTGATCGACCGGGTGGGCATGGTCATCACCGGTCAGAGTGCCGCTCTCGCGCCGGGCGACGGCGCCACCTACGCCCTGCGCGACGTCACAGGGACGGTGGAGAGCATCCCGCTGATCGCCGCCAGCATCATCAGCAAGAAGGTCGCCGTGGGTGCAGACGGTCTCGTCCTGGACGTGAAGACGGGAGCGGGCGCCCTTATCCCCGACCGCGAGAAGGCCACCCTGCTGGCCGAATCGATGATCGAGCTGGCCGGACGGTTCGGCCTCGGCTGTCAGGCCGTCTTGAGCGACATGAGCCAGCCCCTCGGGCGGGCCGTGGGCAACGCCCTGGAGGTCAAAGAGGCCCTGGCTGTCCTCCAGGGCGAAGAGGTCCCCGGCCTCTCGGAGCTCTGCCGGACCCTGGCCGGGCTGATGCTGCGCAACGCGGACCCCGAACTGTCCGACACCGCGGCGGACGAGGCGATCACGGCCGCGCTCACCAGCGGCGCCGCTCATCGGCGCTTCCTGGACTGGGCCGCGGCGCAGGGCGGCGATGTGCGCGTGCTGGAGTCGCCCGAGCTGCTGCCGATCGCAACGTACCGCAGGCCCGTCCTGGCCGACCACAGCGGCTGGGTGCAGCACGTCGACCCGCGCGCGGTGGGCATGGCCGCCCTGCACGTGGGGGCCGGCCGCCTCGCCCACAACGCCCGGCTGGACCTCGGCTCCGGTGTCGTCGTCCTGCGCCGTGTCGGAGACGCGGTCAGGGCCGGTGAGCCCCTCGCCGAGCTGCACTGCTCGACGGCCTCGCCGGACACGGCAACAGATCTGCTCGCCAAGGCATTCACCATCGGCGACGCGCCGGTGACATCGCAGCCGGTGATCCACCGGGTCTTCACCTGAAGCAGCACCAACACACAGCTCCTGCCCCTGTTCAGAAAGAAGACTCTCGCGGGAAGGAAGACAGCGTGCGAAACGCCGTCACGTTCGACGAGCTGGTCGTGGCAGCCGACAAGGTCACCGTCACCTTCGACTCGATCCCTCCACAAGCGGTACGCGTGCACGACGTCACGCACCTGCCTTACCCGGAAGCAACGGAAATCGTCCATCGCTACGAGCGCCACGGCTTCGCCGTCATCGAACTCGTCTCGGACGCGCCGAGTCCCGAATCCCTGATGCACCTGGCCCGAGTGCTCGGCCTCGGAGAGCCGTTCATTCCGCCCCTGTACTCGTTGGGCGGCGCGCAGCCGAAGTCCGTCTCCCGGATCTCCGCCGCGCGCAACGTCGACACCGTGGACGCGGAGCACCCCTCGTTCGGCGCCACCGTGGGCCAGGAACTGCACACCGACGGCACGCTCCAGGACATAGGGATGGTCAAGGCCTCCTTGCTGGTCTGCGAGATGGCGGCGGCGGAAGGCGGCCAGACGACCCTGTTCAACACCTCGGCCGCCTTCGCCACGCTGGTCGAGCGGGACCCGTCGGCCGCAGTCGCGCTCGCGACGCCGGGCACCCTGATGCGCCAGGCCAACATCAACGGCTCCACCGACAGCAATGCCGGGCCGGTCGTCACCGTGCTGGAGGGGCACCTGGTGTGCCGCTACAGCGTCACGGCGACCGACTTCTGGGCCTTCCCCGACGGAGTGGACGATTGCGCGCGCAAACGCGGGCAAGCCGAACAACACCCGGGCCCCCCGCCCCCCCCCCCCCACCCCCCCCCGCGGAGAGAGACGGCCGGCCCCGCGCATTTTTTTGAAAAAAACCCGCTATA
>NZ_JBHXLV010000133.1:0-18645 GCF_042721685.1 Streptomyces sp. NPDC058459
CCCCCGGTGTGGCCGGGGGCGCCGACCCCGCTGGGGGCCCGGTTCCACACCGGCCCGGACGGGGTGGCGGGCACCAACTTCGCGCTGTGGGCGGGTGGCGCGGAGGCGGTGCGGCTGTGCCTGTTCGACGAGCGGGGCCGGGAGACCCAGGTCCGGCTGACCGAGCTGACGCACGAGATCTGGCACGGCTTCGTGCCCGGTGTGCTGCCCGGCCGGCGCTACGGCTACCGGGTGGAGGGCCGCTGGGACCCGTGGACCGGCGCCCGCTGGAACCCGGCGAAGCTGCTGCTGGACCCGTACGCCCGCGCGGTGGACGGCGAGTTCACGCTGCCGCCGGAGGTGTACGGGCATGTGCGGGACTGGCCGGAGCAGGCTCACGCGGACACCGTGCGGGACGAGCGGGACTCGGCGCCCTTCGTGCCTAAGGGCGTGGTGGTGCAGGACGACGACGACTGGTCCGACGACCGCCGCCCGAAGACGCCGTGGTCGGACTCGGTCATCTACGAGCTGCACGTCAAGGGCTTCACCAAGCTCCACCCCGGCATCCCGGAGGAGCTGCGCGGCACCTACGCGGGCCTCGCGCACCCGGCGGCGATCGAGCACCTGGTGAAGCTGGGCGTGACGGCGGTGGAGCTGCTGCCGGTGCACCAGTTCGCGCACGAGGACCATCTGCTGCGCCGGGGCCTGAAGAACTACTGGGGCTACAACTCCGTCGGCTACTTCGCCCCGCACGCGGCCTACGCGGCCTCCGGCACCACGGGTGAGCAGGTCGGCGAGTTCAAGCGGATGGTGCGCGCGCTGCACGCGGCCGGCATCGAGGTGATCCTCGACGTGGTCTACAACCACACCGCCGAGGCGGGCGAACTCGGACCCACCCTCTCCCTGAAAGGCATCGACAACCGGGGCTACTACCGCCTCCAGTCCGACGCCCGCCGGTACGCCGACTACACCGGCTGCGGCAACACCCTGCACGTGGTGCAGCCCCAGGTGCTGCGGCTGATCACGGACTCGCTGCGGTACTGGGTGACCGAGATGGGCGTGGACGGCTTCCGCTTCGACCTGGCGGCGGCGCTGGCCCGCTCGATGCACGACGTGGACATGCTGTCGCCCTTCCTGGCCGTCATCGCCCAGGACCCGGTGCTGCGCCGGGTGAAGCTGATCGCCGAGCCGTGGGACATCGGCTCCGGCGGCTACCAGGTGGGCGCCTTCCCGCCCCTGTGGACGGAGTGGAACGACCGCTACCGCGACACGGTGCGCGACTTCTGGCGGCACGCGCTGCCCGACGTCCGCGAGATGGGCTACCGGCTCTCCGGCTCCAGCGACCTGTACGCCTGGGGGGGCCGCCGCCCGTACGCCTCGGTCAACTTCGTCACCGCGCACGACGGTTTCACCCTGCGCGACCTGGTCTCGTACCACGGCAAGCACAACGAGGCGAACGGCGAGGACAACCGGGACGGCACCGACGACAACCGTTCCTGGAACTGCGGCGCCGAGGGCGAGACGGACGACGAGGGCGTACGGGCCCTGCGCAGGCGGCAGTCGCGGAACCTGCTGACCACGCTGCTGCTGTCCACCGGGGTGCCGATGCTGGTCGCGGGTGACGAGCTGGGCCGCACCCAGGGCGGCAACAACAACGCCTACTGCCAGGACGGCGAACTGAGCTGGCTGGACTGGTCGCTCCTGGACGACCCGGACTGGCGGCCCCTGTTCGACCTGACCTGCCGGCTGATCGCCCTGCGCCACCGGCACCCGGTGCTGCGCCGCCGCGCCTTCTTCTCCGGCCGCGCGCACTCGGCGGACGGCCTCAGGGACCTGGCCTGGTTCACCGCCCGGGGCGCGGAGATGACCGAGCGGGACTGGTACGCGCCCGCCGCCACGCTTGGCATGTATCTGTCCGGCCGGGACATCCCGGGGCGGGACGAGCGGGGCGCGGCGGTGGTGGACGACAGCTTCCTCGCCGTGCTGCACGCCGGGCACGAACCGACCGGCTTCACCCTTCCGGACGCACCCTGGGCGGCGGGCTACGAGGTGGTGGTGGACACCTCGGGCGAGCGGCAGGAGCGGGCGCCGGGCACGGTCCTCGACGCGGGCACCGACATCACCGTGCCCGCGCGGACGGTGCTGCTGCTGCGGGTCGTCTGAGTCCGCGGGGTGTGCGGGGCGCTGCGGAGGGGCGGCGGAAAACTCGGTGGGCGGGACGGAGGCCGGTCCGTACGCTGACACCGGTGTCCACCAACTCTCCCCCCGCCCGGCGCCGCTCCGCCGCCCGGACCCTGCTGCGGCTGTGGCCGTACGTACGCCCGGTGCGCGCTCGCTGGTTCGTGGCCGCCGTCGTCGCGGTCGTCGCCTCCTGCCTCGGCCTGGTGATCCCGCTCGTCCTGAAGTGGCTGGTCGACGGCCCGGTCGCCGCCCGTGACCCCGCCGGGGTCTGGCTGGGCGCGCTGTACCTGCTGCTGATCGGGGTGGCGGAGGCGCTGCTGTTCGGCATAAGGCGCTGGCTGGTGGCCCGTCCGCTGGCGAGTGTGGAGGCGGGCATGCGGGCCGACCTCTACCGCCGGCTCCAGCGGCTCCCGGTGGCCTTCCACGACCGCTGGCCCTCGGGCCAGCTGCTGTCACGGGGTACCGGCGACCTGATGCTGGTGCGGATGTTCCTCGCCTTCCCGCTGACCTTCCTGCTGGTCAACGGGGTGACGATCCTCGTGGGCATCGGGATCATGCTGGCGCAGGACTGGGTGCTCGGCCTGGTCGTGCTCGGTCCCGCCGTGCCGCTGCTGTGCATCTGCGTGGTCGTGGAGCAGCGGTACGCGCACGCGGCCCGGCAGGCGCAGGACCAGGTCGGCGACCTGACCACGCTGGTCGAGGAGAGCGTGCTCGGCGTCCGGGTCGTCAAGGGCTTCGGGCGCCATCGCAGCCAGGCACGGGCGTTCCGGCGTACTGCCCTGATGCTGCGGGACACCGAGATCGGCAAGGCGCGGCTGCTCGCGGTCATCTGGGCGGCCATCGTGACGCTGCCCGAGGTGGCGATCGGGGCCGCGCTGGTGCTGGGGGTGCTGCGGGTGGCGGACGGCTCGCTGTCGGCGGGCACGCTGGTCGCGTTCCTGAGCACGGCGCTGGCGCTGCGCTGGCCGGTGGAGTCCATCGGCTTCCTGCTGGCGATGTCCCAGGAGGCGGCGACGGCCACCGAGCGGTACTTCGAGGTGCTCGACGAGAGTCCCGAGGGTGATGCCGACGCGCCCGGCACGGCCGTCCCCGAGCCCGGCGAGCGCGGCCTGCGCTTCGCGGGCGTCGGTTTCCGCCACGCCGACGCGGCCCCCGGCACCCGGCCCGTGCTGGACGGGGTCGACCTGCACATCCGCCCCGGCGAGTCGATGGCGCTGGTCGGCGCGACCGGCAGCGGCAAGACCACCCTGACCGCACTGGTGCCCCGGCTGCACGACGCGACCTCGGGGCGCATCACCCTCGACGGCGTCGACATCACCGCGCTCCCCCGCGAGGAACTGCGCGCCCGGGTCGCCGTCGCCTTCGAGGAGCCCACCCTGTTCTCCGCGAGCGTGGCGGAGAACGTCCTCATGGGCGCCGGGGACGGCGCGGGCCGGGACGAGCTGGACCGGGCGCTGGCCGTGGCGCACGCGGACTTCGCGCACGCGCTGCCCGAGGGCCCGGACACCCGGGTCGGCGAGCAGGGCCTGAGCCTGTCCGGCGGCCAGCGGCAGCGCCTCGCACTGGCCCGCGCGGTGGTGGGGCGGCCGGAGTTCCTGGTGCTGGACGACCCGCTGTCCGCGCTCGACGTGCACACCGAGGCGGCCGTGGAGGCGGCGCTGCGCCGCGTCCTGGCCGACACCACCGCCCTGATCGTGGCCCACCGCCCGTCCACGGTGCTGCTGGCCGACCGGGTCGCCCTGCTCTCCGACGGCCGGATCACAGCGGTCGGCACCCACCACGAGCTGCTGCGTACGAACACCGAGTACGCCCGCCTGATGTCCGGCGGCCCGCGCGAGGAACCCGAGGAACCCGAGGAATCACGATGACCACCACGACGTCCGCCGCCCCCACCACGGACGACGACCTACCCGGCCCGCCTCCGGACGGAGGGTCCGGCGACCCCTTCGACCGGGACGTCCTGCCCACCCCGCCCGGCGCCACCGCCGCCCTGCTGCGCTCGCTGCTCGCCCCGCGCCGGGCCCGGGTCGCGCTCACCGTGCTCCTGCTGCTGCTCCAGCAGGCGGCGGCGCAGACCGGCCCGCTGCTGGTGGCGTACGCCATCGACACCGCCGTACCGGCCGTGCGCCGGCACGACAACGGGCCGCTGCTCGCGGTGGCGGCCGGGTACGCGCTGTGCGCGCTGGCCTCCGGCGGGCTCCAGTACGCGTTCATCCGGGCGTCCGCGCGGGTCAACCAGGACGCGCTGCTGGACCTACGCGGCCGGATCTTCCGGCACGCGCAGGCGCTCAGCGTGGACTTCCACGAGCGCTACACCTCCGGCCGGCTGATCTCCCGTTCGACCACGGACGTGGAGGCGCTGCGCGAACTCCTCGACGAGGGGCTCCAGGAACTGGTGACGGTGGTGCTGTCCTTCGGCTGCATCGCGGCCCTGCTGCTCTGGCTGGACCTCGGGCTCGGGGCGGTCGCGGTCGCCTCCTTCGTGCCGCTGTACCTGCTGGTGCGGCGCTACCAGCGGCGGGCGGGGAAGGTGTTCGCGGCGCGCTCCACGGCGATCGCGGCGCTGATCGTGAAGTTCGTGGAGACCATGAACGGCATCCGCCCGGTGCGCGCGTTCCGCCGCGAGGCCGCCAACGACGCCGAGTTCGCCGCGCTGAACGGGCACCACGAGCGCAGCAACGGCGACTCGCTGCTGGAGATGGCGCGGTACGTGGTCGGCTCCCGGCTGGTCGCCAACACGGCCGTCGCCGGGATCGTGCTGTGGGGTGCCTACCGGGTGGCCTCGGGCACCCTGGCGCTCGGGGTGCTGGCGGCGGCGGTGCTGTATCTGCGGCGGCTGTACGACCCGATCGACCGGCTCGGGATGTTCCTCAACTCCTACCAGTCGGCGGCCGCCTCGCTGGAGAAGATCGCCGGGCTGCTGGCCCAGGTCCCGTCCGTTCCTGAGCCCGCCGTGTCCCGTGAACTCCCGGCGAGGGAGGGTGCGTCCCCGGGCCGTGAGGTGGTCTTCGACGGGGTGCGGTTCGCCTACCGCACCGGTGGCGAGGTGCTGCCCCGCTTCGATCTGACGCTGCCGGCCGGGCAGACGGTCGCCGTGGTCGGCTCCACCGGCGCCGGCAAGTCGACGCTGGCCAAGCTGCTGGCCCGCTTCTACGACCCGACCGAGGGCGCCGTCCTGCTCGACGGGGTGGACCTGCGCGAGCTGGCGCTGCCGGAACTGCGGCGCGGGGTGGTGATGGTGACCCAGGAGGCGTTCCTGTTCTCCGGCACGGTCGCGGACAACATCGCCATCGGCCGTCCCGAGGCCGGCCGGGAGGAGATCGAGCGGGCGGCGAAGGCCATCGGCGCCCATGAGTTCATCAGCGCCCTGCCCGACGGCTACGACACCGACGTACGCAAGCGCGGCGGGCGCATCTCCGCAGGTCAGCGGCAACTGGTGGCGTTCGCGCGGGCGTTGCTCGCCGACCCGGCGGTGCTGATCCTGGACGAGGCGACCAGTTCGCTGGACGTGCCCGGTGAGCGGGCGGTGCAGCGGGCGATGACGACGGTGCTGCGCGGCCGTACGGCGGTGGTCATCGCGCACCGGCTGTCGACGGTGGAGATCGCCGACCGGGTGCTGGTGATGGAGCACGGCCGGATCGTCGAGGACGGCCGCCCGGACCGACTGATCGCCGGTTCCGGTAGGTTCTCCGAACTGCACAAGGCGTGGCGGGACAGTCTGGCTCGGTGACGGCCGGTGGAGACGGGGGCAGCATGATCGACGCGTACGAAGATCCCGGCATACCGGACACGCGCGGCGGCTGGCGCTATCTGTGGTGGCTGGCGCTGCGCCAGCCGGGGCGTTCGCTGGCCGGCGCGGTGCTGGGTTCGGCGTGGCTGGTGCTGATGGCGGCGCAGCCGTATCTGCTCGCGCGGGCGGTGGACGACGGGCTGGTGCCGGGCAGGCTTGGGGTGCTGGCCGCCTGGGCCGGGGCGATCTTCGCGGCCGGGGTGGGGTGCGCGTGGCTGAGCATCCTGCGGCACCGCACGATGACGCGGGTCCGGATGGACGCCAACTTCCGCACGGTGAAGCTGGTGGTGGAGCACGCGGCCCGGCTGGGCGCCGCGCTGCCGCGCCGGGTGGGGGCCGGTGAGGTCGTCACCGTCGGGGTCGGCGATGTGCAGACCCTCGCGCAGGCGCTGACCGTGATGGGGCCGGGGATCGGCTCGGTCGTCGTCTACTCGGTGGTGGCCGCGCAGCTCCTCACCATCTCCGGTCCGGTGGCCGCCGTGGTGCTGCTGGGGGTGCCGGTCATCGCGCTGCTCGTCGGCCCCCTGACCCGCCGTCTGCAGGGCACCGAGACCGACTACCGGGACCGGCAGGGCGTCCTCACGGCACGCATCGGCGACCTCGCGGGCGGGCTGCGCGTGCTCAACGGCCTCGGTGGGAAGCGGCTGTTCGCGGACGCGTTCGCCGAGGACTCGGGGCGGCTGCGGGAGCAGGGCTACCGGGTGGGCGCGGTGACGAGCTGGGTGCAGGCGCTCGGACTCGGCCTGCCGACGCTGTTCCTCGCGGCGGTGACCTGGCTGGCGGCCCGGCTGGCCGCCGACGGCACGATCACGGTGGGCGAGCTGGTCTCGGTGTACGGGTACGCGGCGGTGCTGATCGGCCCGGTCGCGTTCTTCGTGGAGATGAACTACGACCTGAACCGCGCGGTGGTGGCAGCCCGCCGGGTGGTGGCCCTGCTCCGGCTGGAGCCCGAACCGGACGAGGGCACCCTGCCCGCCCCCGAGCACCCCGCCGAGCTGCACGACCCGGCGTCCGGCGTCCGGGTGGCGCCGGGCCGGCTGACCGCGCTGGTCTCCGCCCGCCCCGCCGACACCGCCGCCGTGGTGGACCGCCTGGGCCGGTACGGGCCGACCGAGGCGCTGTGGGGTGACGCCCGGCTGGACGCGGTGCCGCTGGCCGAGGTGCGCGCGCGGGTGCTGGTCGCGGACAACGAGGCCGACCTGTTCGCCGGGCCGCTGTTGGAGACGGTGTCCGCCGGGCGCCCGGCGGACGAGGCCGCGGTGCGCCGGGCGGTACGGGCGGCTGTCGCCGAGGACGTCGTACGGGGGCTGCCGGAGGGCCTGGACACGGTGGTGTCCGGGCAGGGCCGGAGCCTGTCCGGGGGGCAGCGGCAGCGGGTCCGGCTGGCGCGGGCGCTGCTGGCCGATCCGGAGGTGCTGCTCGCCGTGGAGCCGACCTCGGCACTGGACGCGCACACCGAGTCGGCGGTCGCGGGGCGGCTGCGCGAGGTGCGGGAGGGCCGTACGACGGTGGTGACGTCGACCTCGCCGCTGCTGCTGGACGTGGCGGACACGGTGCTGTTCCTGGTCGACGGCAAGGTGGCCGCGACCGGCCCGCACCGGCTGCTGCTGGACCGCGAGAAGGGCTACCGGGCCCTGGTGGCCCGGGACTCGCGCGACGAGGAGGTCTCGCGGTGACGACGGACACGACAGCGCTGCCGGTCGCCGACCGGGGCACGGTACGGCGGGCGGCCGCCCGGCTGGTACGCGCCGACGGGCGGGCCTTCGCGGCCGCGCTGGCCCTGAACGCGCTGGCGGCCGGCGCGGGCATCGTGGGCCCCTGGCTGGTCGGCCGGATCGTGGACGAGGTCCGGGCCGGGCACGGGACCGGCCCGGTGGACCGCCTCGCGCTGTGGATTCTGCTGTGCGCGCTGGCCCAGCTGGTACTGGCCCGCTGGGCGCGGTACGTGGCGCACCGGTTCGGGGAGCGCACGCTCGCGCGGGTCCGCGAGACCTTCGTCGAACGGCTGCTGGGGCTGCCCGCGTCGGTGGTGGAGCGGGCCGGTACCGGTGACCTGACGGCGCGCGGTACGGCGGACGTGGCGATGGTCGGCACCACGCTCAGGGACATCGGCCCGGAGCTGCTGGTGTACGCGGTGCAGGGGCTGTTCGTGCTCGGCGCGGTGTTCGCGCTCGATCCCCGGCTCGGCCTGTTCGCGCTGCTCGGGCTGACCCCGGTGTGGCTGGCGGTGCGCTGGTATCTGCGGCGGGCGCGGGACGCCTATCTGGCCGAGGGCGCGGCGACCTCGGCGGTGGCGGAGATCGTGGCGGCCACGGCGGGGGGCGCGCGGACGGTGGAGGCGTTCCGGCTGGAGGCGGCGCGTACGGCGGCGAGCCGGGAGGCGCTGGAGAAGTCCCGCCGCACCCGCTACCGCACGCTGGGGCTGCGGACGGTGTTCTTCCCCTCCGTCGAGATCTCGTACACCGTCCCGGTGGCCGGGGTGCTGCTGGTCGGGGGCTGGCTGCACGGGCGCGGGCTGATCGGTCTCGGCGCGGTGGTGGCCGGGGCGCTGTACATGCGGCAGTTCACCGACCCGCTGGACATGGTGCTGACGCGGCTGGAGCAACTCCAGAGCAGCGGGGCCTCGTTCGCCCGGGTGGAGGGCATCGCCGAGGCGCCGGGCGCGGCGGCGGACACCGCGAGGGCTCCGGTGGACGACCGGATCGAGGTGCGCGGGGTGCGGTACGCGTACGAGCGGGGCGGTGAGGTGCTGCGCGGGGTGGACCTGACGGTACGGCCCGGTGAGCGGCTTGCCGTGGTGGGTGCGTCCGGCGCCGGCAAGACCACGCTGAGCCGGCTGCTGGCCGGGGTCGACGCGCCCGCTTCCGGCTCGGTCACGGTGGGCGGGGTGCCGGTCGCGGAGCTGGAGCCGGCCCGGCTGCGCCGGCAGGTGGTCCTGGTCACCCAGGAGCACCATGTGTTCCTCGGCTCGGTCCGGGACAACCTGCTGATCGCCGAACCTGCGGCCACCGACGAGGAGTTGTGGCGGGCGCTGGCGGCGGTGGGCGCCGACGGCTGGGTGCGCGAGCTGCCCGGTGGGCTGGACACCCGGCTGGGGCAGGGCGGGGAGGTCACCGACGGTTCCCAGGCGCAGCGGCTCGCGCTGGCCCGGGTGGTGCTGGCCGACCCGCACACCCTGATTCTGGACGAGGCGACCGCCCTGCTGGACCCGGCCACCGCCCGGCACACCGAACGCGGTCTGGCGGCGGTGCTGGCGGGCCGCACGGTGATCGCCATCGCCCACCGGCTGCACACCGCGCACGACGCGGACCGGGTCGCGGTGATGGAGGACGGCCTCGTCACCGAGCTGGGCACGCACGACGAGCTGGTGGCAGCGGACGGCGCGTACGCGGCCCTGTGGCGCACCTGGCACGGGGACGGCGGCACGGCCTGAAGGTCGCCGACACGTCTGTTCAACACCACTGCAACAAAAGGGAGTTGGCACGGAAGGCACACCTTCCGGCCAACTTCCCGTTGCCCTCCTGACAGGCACCCCGCCGCCCTGTCACTCTTCCCACGACCGGCTCACAGCGACCGCACAGCGCTCACGCGTCCCGCGCCACCAGCGCCCGCACGCGCAGCACGCACCGCCCTGTTCTGCCCCGGACGCCCCAACCCACCGTCCGGTCTCCCTCGGCCGCGCGACCGGCGGCCACGCAGAAGGAGTCAGTGTTGAGCAGCAGCCCCTCGACCAGCAGCAGTCACTCCGGCAGACGTGTCTCCCCGCGCCACCGCACCGCCACCGTCGCCCTGGCCGGAGTGGCGGCGCTCATCGCCGCCGCCGTCCAGTCCGGCGCGGCGACCGCGGCCCCGGCGAGGCCCGCGCCGGGCAAGGCCGACCCCGCGCACAGCTCCGTACGCCTCACCGCCGCCCAGCGCGCCGGGCTGATCCGGGACGCCGACGCGGGCCGGGCCGGCACCGCCCGCTCGATCGGGCTCGGCGCCCGGGAGAAGCTCGTCGCCCGCGATGTCGTCAAGGACGGCGACGGCACCCTGCACACCCGCTACGAGCGCACCTACGCGGGCCTGGCCGTGCTCGGCGGCGACCTGATCGTGGACACCGCGCCCTCGGGCGCGACCAGGCGCGTGCTGAAGGCGTCCGGCACCGCGCTGAAGATCGCCGGCCTCACCCCGGCCGTGCCGAAGGCCGCGGCGGAGCGGCAGGCGGTGGCGCGGGCGAAGGCGCTCGGCGGCACCAGGTCGGCCGCCGACAGCGTGCGCACGGTGATCTGGGCCGCCACCGGCAAGCCGGTCCTCGCCCACGAGACGGTGGTCGGCGGCCTCCAGGACGACGGCACCCCGAACGAGCTGCACGTCATCAGCGACGCCGCCACCGGCAAGAAGCTCTACGAGTACCAGGGCATCCGCACCGGTGTCGGCAACACCCAGTACAGCGGCCAGGTCCCGCTGACCACGACCCAGTCCGGCTCCACGTACAACCTGACCGACGGGGAGCGGGGCGGCCACAAGACGTACAACCTCAACCGGGGCACCTCGGGCACCGGCACCCTGTTCTCACAGGGCAGCGACACCTGGGGCAACGGCACCGTCTCCGACCCGGCGACGGCGGGCGCGGACGCCCACTACGGGGCCGCGGTCACCTGGGACTTCTACAAGAACACGTTCGGCCGCAGCGGCATCAAGAACAACGGGGTCGGCGCCTACTCCCGCGTGCACTACGGGAACGCGTACGTCAACGCCTTCTGGAGCGACTCCTGCTTCTGCATGACCTACGGCGACGGCGCGGGCAACGCCGACCCGCTGACCGCTTTGGACGTCGCCGGGCACGAGATGAGCCACGGCGTCACCGCCAACACCGCCGGGCTCAACTACTCGGGCGAGTCGGGCGGGCTGAACGAGGCGACCTCCGACATCTTCGGCACCGGTGTGGAGTTCTACGCCAAGAACAGCTCCGACCCCGGTGACTACCTCATCGGCGAGAAGATCGACATCAGGGGCAACGGCACTCCGCTGCGCTACCTGGACAAGCCCAGCAAGGACGGCTCGTCCAAGGACAGCTGGTACTCCGGTATCGGCGGCATCGACGTGCACTACTCCTCCGGCCCGGCGAACCACTTCTTCTACCTGCTGAGCGAGGGCAGCGGCGCCAAGGTGATCGGCGGGGTCTCCTACGACTCCCCCACCGCCGACGGCCTCCCGGTCACCGGCATCGGCCGGGACAAGGCACTCCAGATCTGGTACCGGGCGCTCACCACCAAGTGGACCTCCACCACCAACTACGCCGGCGCCCGCACCGGCACCCTGGCCGCGGCCGGGGAGCTGTACGGCACCAGCAGCGCGGAGTACGCGGCGGTGCAGGCCGCCTGGGCGGGCGTCGGGGTCGGCACCCGGCCCGGCGGCGACACCGGCACCTCGTACGAATCCACCACCCCGGTGGCGATCCCGGACAACGGTCCGGCGATCACCTCGGACATCACGGTCTCCGGCAGGAGCGGAAACGCGCCAGGCAACTTGCGCGTGGCCGTCGACATCACCCACACCTGGCGGGGTGATCTGGTGATCGATCTGGTCGGCCCGTCGGGCACCTCGTACCGGCTGAAGAACGCCAGTTCCTCGGACTCCGGGGACGACGTGGACGAGACCTACACCGTCAACGCGGCGGCCGAACCCGCCAACGGAACCTGGAAGTTGAAGGTCCAGGACCAGGCGGCACAGGACAAGGGCACGCTCAACGGCTGGAAGGTCACCTTCCCGTAGACCACCCTCCCGCCGCCCCTCGCGGCCGGTGAACGGGTGCCGTCGGCAGAGTGAACAGCCCTTCGGCGGCCCCCGTTCACACGCCCGCCACAACATCAGGACGCAACGTTTCGGCCAACATCACCGCAGAGACATGACATGTACGCGTCCCTGGTGCCACGCTCTCCCCGCACGTCGCAGCCACACAGCGACTTCAGTACGCACCACCCGGCCATTGACCCCACTCTGGCCGCCCCCACGTCTAGGAGCTACTGTGACCCCCCTCTTCGCGCGCCGTCAGCGCGCCTCACTCGTCATCGCCACCGCCGTCGCCGCCGGCGCCCTCCTCTCCACGGGCCTGACCTCCAGCGCGAGCGCGGAGAACAAGACCCTGGCCGGCGCCCCGACCCTGCTGTCGGCCTCGGCCCGCACCGCGCTGATCCAGCAGGCCCAGTCCGGCGCCTCCGAGACCGCCCGGCGCATAGGTCTCGGCGCCAAGGAGAAGCTGGTGGTCAGAGACGTCGTCAAGGACGTCGACGGCACCGTCCACACCCGCTACGAGCGCACCTACGCGGGCCTGCCGGTCCTCGGCGGCGACCTCGTGGTGCACACCGCCAAGTCCGGCAAGGCCGAGGGCGTCACCAAGGCCACCAAGTCGGCCATCAAGGTGGCCTCGCTGAAGCCGCAGATCACCGCGGCCAAGGCGGAGAAGCAGGCCGTCGGCGCCGCGAAGACCCTCGGCTCCGCCAAGACCGCGTCGGACGGCGCCCGCAAGGTCATCTGGGCCGGCTCCGGCAAGCCCGTCCTCGCCTACGAGACGGTCGTCGGCGGCCTCCAGGACGACGGCACCCCGAACCAGCTGCACGTCATCACCGACGCCGCCACCGGCAAGAAGCTCTTCGAGTACCAGGGCATCGAGACCGGCACCGGCAAGACCCTGTACTCGGGCACCGTCAGCCTCAACAGCACGCTGTCGGGCTCGACGTACCAGCTGACCGACAACACCCGCGGCGGCCACAAGACCTACAACAAGGCCCACAGCAGCAGTTCCAGCCAGGGCACCCTGTTCACCGACTCGGACGACGTCTGGGGCACCGGCACCGCCTCCAGCTCGACCACCGACCAGACGGCCGCCGCCGACGCCGCCTACGGCGCCCAGACCACCTGGGACTTCTACAAGAACACGTTCGGCCGCAGCGGCATCAAGAACAACGGGGTCGGCGCGTACTCCCGCGTCCACTACGGCAACCAGTACGTGAACGCGTTCTGGGACGACTCCTGCTTCTGCATGACCTACGGCGACGGCTCGGGCAACAACCACCCGCTGACCTCGCTGGACGTCGCCGGCCACGAGATGAGCCACGGCGTCACCGCCAACACCGCGGGCCTGAACTACTCGGGCGAGTCCGGCGGCCTGAACGAGGCCACGTCCGACATCTTCGGCACCGGTGTGGAGTTCTACGCCAACAACGCCTCGGACCCCGGTGACTACCTCATCGGCGAGAAGATCAACATCAACGGCGACGGCACCCCGCTGCGCTACCTGGACAAGCCCAGCAAGGACGGCGGCTCGGCGGACTACTACTCGTCCGGCGTCGGCAACCTGGACGTGCACTACTCGTCCGGTGTCGCCAACCACTTCTTCTACCTGCTGTCCGAGGGCAGCGGCGCGAAGACGATCAACGGGGTGTCCTACAACTCCCCGACGTCCAACGGCTCCACGGTCACCGGTATCGGCCGCGCCAAGGCGCTGCAGATCTGGTACAAGGCGCTCACGACGTACTTCACGTCGACGACCAACTACAAGGCGGCCCGCACCGGCACCCTGAACGCGGCCTCCGCGCTCTACGGCGGCACCTCCAGCGCCGAGTACAAGGCGGTGGCTGCCGCCTGGTCGGCGGTCAACGTCAACTAGCGGTCCGGTAGTTGAGACAAGGCGCCCCCTGGGAAGGTGATCTTCCAGGGGGCGCCCTAGTCTGGTGCCCATGTCCTCGGCGCCCTTCACCTACGAGCCGGTCGGCGCGACCCGCGACGATCTCACCGTCTGCCCGCCCGGCTTCCACCACCTCTTCGCCCGCACCCGGATCGGTGAGGGCCCCGCGGTCTTCCGCCGGGCCGCGGAGGCGGTCCTCACCTGGGAGATGCACCGCGCGATGGGCGTCGGCATCAACACCAGCGCCGACCGGGCGACCCCCGGCACCGAGGTCACGGTCAGCCTCGCGGGCATGATCAAGGCTCCCTGCCGGGTCGTCTGGACCGCCGACGAGCCGCGCCGCGCGGGCTGGGCCTACGGCACGCTGCCCGGCCACCCCGAGGACGGCGAGGAAGCCTTCGTCGTCGAGCGCACCGGCGACGGCACCGTCTGGCTCACCGTCGCCGCCTACAGCCGCCCCGCCAAATGGTGGACCCGCACCGCCGGCCCCGTGGCCCGAGCCCTCCAGCACGCCTACGCCCGCAGATGCGGAGCGACACTGAAGCGGCTGTGCGCGGAGGAGGACGAGGGCTAGTCGCCCCTCCTGCCGGAGGGTGGACGGCACGGTCCACCCTCCGGCAGCGAGCCCTCAGCGCAGCAGCACCCCCGCGGACTCCACCGTCTCCAGCGCCTCGACCGCCTCCTGCGACGGTGACGTGACCAGCCCGGTCTCCGCAGTGGAGGCGAGGAGGCGGTGGGTGGGGAGGATACGGACGGTGTAACCGAAGGGGCCGGTGCGGTCGAGGCACAGCGGGCCCTCGTAGAGCCAGCGGCCCTCCAGGTCGGGGTTGCCGACCGGCTTCAGCGGGACCGTACTGGCATCGGTGATGCGGTCGCCGGAGTCGACCCGGCCGGACACCACCTGCACCTCCACGTCGTCCGGGGTCAGCGCACCGAGGCCCACCCGCACCCGCAGGCCCACACTGGAGCCCAGCTCCGCCGTGGCGGTGGGCGCGGTGGTCTCCACGTGGTCGACGCTCACCCCGGGCCACGCGTCCCGCACCCTCGCCTTCCAGCCGGCCAGTTCACGCGCGGTGTCCGGGGCGAGCGCGCGGTGGGCCTGCGCGGCCGGAGCGTAGAGCCGCTCGACGTACTCCCGGACCATGCGGCCGGCCAGCACCTTCGGACCGAGCAGGGTCAGGGTCTGGCGGACCATCTCGATCCACCGGTCGGGCAGGGCGGCCCGCCCGCGCTCGTAGAAGCGCGGGGTGACCCGGCCCTCCAGCAGTTCGTACAGCGCGGCGGCCTCGATGTCGTCCCGGCGGTCGTGGTCGGTGGCCGCGCCGTCCGCCGTGGGGATGGCCCAGCCGAAGTCGGGCTGGAACCACTCGTCCCACCAGCCGTCCAGCACCGAGAGGTTGAGGCAGCCGTTCAGCGCGGCCTTCATCCCGGAGGTGCCGCACGCCTCCAGCGGGCGCAGCGGGTTGTTCAGCCAGATGTCGCAGCCGGGGTAGAGCTTCTGCGCCATCCCCATGCCATAGTCGGGCAGGAACACGATCCGGTGCCGCACCCGCGGGTCGTCCGCGAAGCGCACCAGCTCCTGGACGAGCTTCTTGCCGCCGTCGTCCGCCGGGTGCGCCTTCCCCGCGACCACGATCTGCACCGGCCGCTGCGGATGCAGCAGCAGCTCGGTCAGCCGCTCCTTGTCCCGCAGCATCAGGGTGAGCCGCTTGTACGAGGGCACGCGCCGGGCGAAGCCGATGGTGAGCACGTCCGGGTCGAGCACCCCGTCGATCCAGCCCAGCTCGGCGTCGGCCGCCCCGCGCTGGTGCCAGGAGGCCCGCAGCCGGGACCGTACCTCCAGCACGAGCTGTTCGCGCAGGGTGCGGCGCAGCTCCCAGATCTCCTGGTCCGGGATCTCCGCGACCGCGTCCCAGCGCTCGGAGCCGCCGACGGTCAGCGCGTCCTCGGCCCGCTGCGCGCCGAGCTGGCGGGAGCCGAGCCGGAGCACCTCGGGGGCGACCCAGGTGGGGGCGTGCACGCCGTTGGTGACCGAGGTGATCGGCACCTCCTCGGCGTCGAACCCCGGCCAGAGCCCGGCGAACATCTCCCGGCTGACCTGCCCGTGCAGCAGCGACACCCCGTTGGCCCGCTGGGCCAGGCGCAGCCCCATCACGGCCATGTTGAACAGGCCCGGCTCACCGCCCGGGTAGGTCTCGGTGCCCAGGGCCAGCACCCGGCGCGGGTCGAGACCCGGCAGCTCGGCGTCGGGCCCGAAGTGCCGGGCGACCAGCTCCTGGTCGAAGCGGTCGATGCCGGCCGGGACGGGGGTGTGCGTGGTGAACACGGTGCCGGACCGTACGGTCTCCAGTGCCGCGTCGAAGTCGAGCCCGGACGTGCCCAGTTCGGCGATCCGCTCCAGGCCGAGGAAACCGGCGTGGCCCTCGTTGGTGTGGAACACCTCCGGCTCGGCGTGCCCGGTGAGCCGGCAGTGGGCGCGCACCGCGCGGACACCTCCTATGCCGAGCAGCATCTCCTGGAGCAGCCGGTGTTCGCTGCCGCCGCCGTACAGCCGGTCGGTGACGCCGCGTTCGGCGGGGTCGTTCTCCTCCACGTCGGAGTCGAGGAGCAGCAGCGGGACCCTGCCCACCTGGGCGATCCAGATCCGGGCGTGCAGGGCGCGGCCGCCGGGCAGGGCGAGGGAGACGCCGGCGGCGGTGCCGTCGTCCTCCTTGAGCTGGGTGAGCGGCAGTTCGTTGGGGTCGAGCACGGGGTAGTGCTCCTGCTGCCAGCCGTCGCGGGAGAGGGACTGGCGGAAGTAGCCGTGCCGGTAGAGCAGTCCGACGCCGATCAGCGGGGCGCCCAGGTCGCTGGCCGCCTTGAGATGGTCGCCGGCCAGGATGCCGAGGCCGCCGGAGTACTGGGGCAGGGCCGCGGTGATGCCGAACTCGGGTGAGAAGTAGGCGACGGCGGCGGGCAGCCCGTCGCCCTGCTGCTGGTACCAGCGGTCGCCGCGCACATAGTCGTCCAGGTCGTCGGCGACCGCGCTCAGGCGGCGCAGGAAGCGCCGGTCCTGCGCCAGCTCGGCCAGCCGGGCGGGGCTCACCCTGCCCAGCAGCCGCACCGGGTCGCCCTCGGCGGCGGCCCAGTGCCCGGGGTCCACGGACTGGAACAGGTCGCGCGTCTCCGCGTGCCAGGACCAGCGGAGGTTGCGCGCCAGGTCACTGAGCGGCAGGAGGGGTTCGGGGAGAACAGGACGGACGGTGAACCGGCGGATCGCCTTCACATTCCACCTCGGGACGCGTTCGCGGGGTGAGACGCACGGCGCTGTACGTCTCGTCGTCATTGTCGACGGTAGTGGTTACCGGGGCGTCACCGGGGACGCATCCGGGTGAAGCCGTCCGAACACGGCACATCAGGTAGGCGGGGGACGATGGCACAGTCATGGGGCGCCCGGTGCCTCGGCGCCCGGAAGTTGGCCGAACCCCGCCCGAGCGGGGTGAGTCAAGGCGCCGAGGGCGGGAATCCGGGTCAAGGGGCCGGTCTTGTCCCAGGACGTACGAGCGAGTAGTCAGCGAAGTGCCGGATTGCCCACCCGAACCGGATGGGAAGGCTCCCCCGGTACGACGCGACAAGCACCACAGCACCACAGCAGGAACCGTCGCCCGCACACCCGGCCCATACCCATGTCGACGCGGACAGGAGCGGTCATGCCCGCCACGCACCACTCGTCAGCACCGGCGACCCCCGGCAAGGCGGCCGGGAGAAAACCCGGCCGGCCCGCCCGTCAGGCGGCGCCACCGGATGCCACCCGGACCGTCGCGGCCGAGACACCGAGAGGGCAGCCCGTGACGGGCCGTATCCCGGTCCTGGACGTGCGGCCCGTGGTCCAGGGCGGGCGCCGGCCCGCCAAGTCGGTGCCCGGCGAGGTCTTCGAGGTGTCGGCCACCGTGTTCCGCGAGGGGCACGACGCCGTCGCCGCCGATGTCGTGCTGCGCGACCCGGACGGCCGCCCCGGCCCGTTCACACCGATGCGTGAACTCGCCCCCGGCACCGACCGGTGGGGCGCCACCGTCAGCGCGGACCGGCCCGGCAGCTGGACCTACACGGTCGAGGCGTGGTCCGACCCGGTCGCCACCTGGCGGCACACGGCCGAGATCAAGATCCCGGCCGGCCTCGACACCGAACCCGTGCTGGAGGAGGGCGCGCGGCTGTACGAGCGCGCGGCCGCCGGGGTCCCGGCGGAACACCGGGGCGTCCTGCTGGACGCGGTCGCGTCCCTGCGCGACGAGGACCGCCCGGCCGCCTGGCGGCTGGCCTCGGCCCTCGCCCCGGAGGTCTCGGAGGTCCTGGCCCGCCATCCCCTGCGGGAGCTGGTGACCGCCTCGGACCCGATGCCGCTGCTGGTGGAGCGCGAACGCGCCCTGTACGGCTCCTGGTACGAGTTCTTCCCCCGCTCCGAAGGCACGCTCGACCAGCCCCACGGCACGTTCCGCACGGCGGCGAAGCGGCTGGACGCCATCGCGGAGATGGGCTTCGACGTCGTCTACCTCCCCCCGGTCCACCCCATCGGGACGACACACCGCAAGGGCCGCAACAACACCCTCACCGCGACCCCGGACGACGTCGGTGTCCCATGGGCCATCGGCTCCCCCGAGGGCGGCCACGACGCCGTCCACCCCGACCTCGGCACACTCGACGACTTCGACCACTTCGTCGGCAGAGCAGGCGAGTTGGGCCTCGAAGTCGCCCTCGACTTCGCCCTCCAGTGTTCCCCGGACCACCCCTGGGTGGAGAAGCACCCGGACTGGTTCCACCACCGCGCGGACGGCACGATCGCCCACGCGGAGAACCCGCCCAAGAAGTACCAGGACATCTACCCCATCGCCTTCGACGCCGACATGGACGGCCTGGTGACCGAGACCGTGCGGGTGCTGCGGCACTGGATGGAACACGGGGTGCGGATCTTCCGCGTCGACAACCCCCACACCAAGCCCGTGGTGTTCTGGGAGCGCGTCATCGGGGAGATCAACCGGACCGACCCGGA
>NZ_JBHXLV010000134.1:0-18503 GCF_042721685.1 Streptomyces sp. NPDC058459
GGGCGGCCGGGACCGGCCGCACCGCCGAGGCTCGGCACACGCTAACGGCTGCGAGCCGATCCGGGGACGAGTCGCGCGGGATCGTCGTGTTCCCGGCGGTGCCGACCAGCACGTCAGGGGGCATACGGACCGCCGTACACTCCCCAGGGTGACCGTCACCGCAACTTCCGTGGACCGGCCGGGCCGGCTCCAGCCGACCCCGGCACCGGGCGCCCGCGCCCGTCTGCGCCGCATGGTCCCGGCCCTCGTCTCCGCGCTGAGCGGCGTGCTCCTCTACGTCAGCTTCCCGCCCCGCCCCCTGTGGTGGCTGGCCCTGCCCGCCTTCGCGGGCTTCGCCTGGGTGCTGCGCGGCCGGACCTGGAAGGCGGCGCTCGGCCTCGGCTACCTCTTCGGCCTCGGCTTCCTGCTGCCGCTGCTGATGTGGACCGGCGTGGAGGTCGGCCCCGTCCCCTGGCTCGCCCTGGTCGCCGTCGAGGCGCTCTACGTCGCCCTGGTCGGCGTGGGTGTGGGCGCCGTGTCGAGGCTGCCCGCCTGGCCGGTGTGGGCCGCGGCCCTGTGGATCGCCGGAGAGGCGGCACGCGCACGCGTGCCCTTCGGCGGGTTCCCCTGGGGCAAGGTCGCCTTCGGACAGGCGGACGGCGTCTTCCTGCCGCTCGCCGCGGTGGGCGGCACCCCGGTGCTCGGCTTCGGCGTCGTGCTGTGCGGCTTCGGCGTCCATGAGGTGATCCGGCTGGTCCTGCGGCGCCGCGACGGCGAAGTACGGCGGTCCGCCGCCGCCGTCGCGCTGCTCAGCATCGCCGTGCCGGTGGCGGGCGCCGTCGGCGCGCGTGCCCTGGTCAGCGACAAGGCCGAGGCGGGGACGGCGACGGTCGCCGTGATCCAGGGCAACGTGCCCCGCGCCGGGTTCGAGTTCAACGCGCAGCGGCGCGCCGTGCTCGACTACCACGCCCGCGAGACCGTGAAGCTCGCCGCCGACGTGGCGGCGGGCAGGGCGCCGCGCCCCGACTTCGTGCTCTGGCCGGAGAACTCCTCCGACATCGACCCCTTCGCCGAACCCGACGCTGCCGCCGTCATCCAGGGCGCCGCCGAGGCGATCGACGCGCCCATCTCGGTCGGCTCGGTCGTCGAGCGGGACGGCAGGCTCCTCAACGAGCAGATCCTCTGGGACCCGGTCAAGGGCCCCCTCCAGACCTACGACAAGCGCCAGGTGCAGCCCTTCGGTGAATACCTCCCGCTGCGCTCGCTCATCGGCGCGATCAACAGCGAGTGGACCAGCATGGTCCGCCAGGACTTCAGCCGGGGCGACAAGCCGGGCGTCTTCGGCTTCGGCCGCGTCAAGGTCGGCCTCGCCACCTGCTACGAGGCCGCGTTCGACTGGGCCGTGCGGGACACCGTCACCCACGGCGCCCAGCTGATCTCCGTACCGAGCAACAACGCCACCTTCGACCGCAGCGAGATGACCTACCAGCAGCTCGCCATGTCCCGCGTCCGCGCCGTCGAGCACAGCCGGACCGTGACGGTGCCCGTGACCAGCGGTGTCAGCGCGGTGATCATGCCGGACGGGCGGGTCGCCCGGCACACCGGCATGTTCGTCCCGGCCCACATCGACATGAAGGTGCCGCTGCGCACCTCCGAGACACCCGCGACCCGGCTCGGCATCCTCCCGGAGATCGCGCTGCTGCTGGTCGCGGCGGGCGGCCTCGGCTGGGCCACCGCGACCGCGGTGCGCGCCCGGCGCGCCGGTGGCGCGTAGCCGTACGACGGGCCGTACGCCCCTGACCCGGGGGAACGGGCCCCGTTCGGCCCCTTAGGGTCGGGGCCATGGCTACTCCTGAATTCATCACCGCGCTCCGGGCCACGGCGGGCACCCAGCTGCTCTGGCTCCCCGGCGTCACCGCGATCGTCTTCGACGACGAGGGCCGGGTGCTCCTGGGCCGCCGTACCGACACCCGCAAGTGGTCGGTGGTCGGCGGCATCCCGGAGCCGGGGGAGCAGCCTGCCGCGTGTGCGGTACGGGAGGTCTTCGAGGAGACGGCCGTGCACTGCGTGCCCGAGCGGATCGTCCTGGTCCAGGCTCTGCGGCCGGTCACCTACGGCAACGGTGACATGTGCCAGTACATGGACATCACCTTCCGCTGCCGGGCCGTGGGCGGCGAGGCGCGGGTCAACGACGACGAGTCGCTGGACGTGGACTGGTTCGCGGTGGACGCGCTGCCGGAGCTGAACGAGTTCTCGCTGTCCCGGATCAAGCAGGCGCTGTCCGATGCACCCACATGGTTCGACCCCATGACGCTCGGCTGAAGTAGGGGTGCTCGCCCGATGCGGTGAGCCGGGGACGCGTCACCAGGGTCGGGACATGATCTCGCCGCCCAGCCCTCGGCCCAGCACCCCGTCAGCCCAGCACCCCGTCAGCCCTGGACCTCGTCGTCCGGGCCGCCGGAGGCGTCGGCAGCGCCTGAGTGCTCGGGCTGGCGGCCGCCGGGGCCGAGGGCCCCACGCGGGCAGGGTCGCCCCAGAGGGTGGCGGTGAGCAGGGACAGCATCCCCCGTAGCCAGCACCTGCCCGGCGAGGGCCGCGTAGACGTATTCGCTGCTCCAGTCCGTTCCGTCGAGGTCGTTCTCGACGAGGTGGGCCTCGTGGCGCATGCCCAGGCGCTCGCACAGCCGGATCGAGGCGTCGTTGTGCGTGTCGAGGCATCGTGCCGCGGCCTTGGCGGCCGGGCACATAAACCCGTTGGTGCACGAGGGCAACGCCCTGCTACCTTTCCGGTGGCCGTGCGAGAGATGGAGGAGGTGGTACCCGTGAACGCAGTATCGACATGGGTGCTCCCCTCCGGGGTCACGGTCGGGCGGTAGGCAGGTCGTCCGGGAGCGCCGTTCCAGTGCACTCCCGAAAGGCACGACCATGCAGTTCACCTCCGAGCAGCGCCTCGACGGCAACCTCATCGAGCGCGAGTTCACCCTCGGTGACGTCCCTGGCATCCTCTGGACACCGGCGGCGGTCTCCGCGTCCGCACCGGCGCCGCTGATCCTGCTCGGCCACCCGCCCCTCGGACTTCGCGGGATGTACCCCCGGCTGGTGGCCCGCGCCCGGCAGGCCGCGGCGGACGGCTTCGCCTCCGCCACCATCGAACTCCCCGGCAGCGGCGACCGTCCCCGCCTGCCCGACGTCGAGCAGGCCCGCGCCGGCATGCGCCGTGCCATCGAGGCCGGCGAGCCGGTCGGTGACGAGATCGTGGACGCACTCGTCCTTCCGCTGGTCGACCGGGCGGTCCCGGAATGGCGGACCGCGCTGGACTCGCTCCTGGCGCTGCCCGAGATCGGGGGCCCGGTCGGCTACTCCGGAGGAGTGATCTCCATCGGCATCCGGCTGGCGCTGGTCGAGCCTCGTATCGCGGCCGCCGTGCTGTTCGCCGGGAGCTTCGTGCCGCGCGCCGTGTTCCAGGACGCCCGGCAGCTCACCGTTCCCCTGCACGTTCTGCTCCAGTGGGACGACGAGGGGAACGACCGGCAGGCGTCCCTGGACCTGTTCGACGCCTTCGGCTCCGAGGAGAAGACGCTGCACGCCAACATGGGCGGCCACACCGGTGTCCCGCAGTTCGCGGGGGACGCGGCCGCACAGTTCTTCACCCGGCATCTGAGGTGAGGCCCGGTCACCGGAGCGGCTGAGGCGGGTCGGCAGGCCGCTCATCCAGGTCGGGACCCCGCGCCGGCTGCTCGCTCCTGAGTGCGCTTCGAGCGGCGTGCCGGCCACGGCGGGGCGTCCCTCCGTGCGGGGGCGTCTGGCAGAACATGGCCGGTCGGCATGGCGTGGCGGCTTCGAAGTGCCGTGGTACCGGGCCACACTCTGATCGTGCCTACTCTGCGTCACCATTTCTCTCCCGGCGCACACCGCACATCGCCGAAGGGCTCCACCGCGCTTGGGCGCCGTAAATCCCGCACTCGTCCCGTAATCGGAGGAGCCGTCTGGTGTTCATCGACAAAGAGACAATGGCATGTCCGTTCGACTTCAGTGATGCACTCGAGTTCGATCCCGCCCTCGCCGACCTGATGGGACGGGATTCCCCCGTCCGGGTCAGGCTTCCCTACGGCGATGCCGAGGCGTGGATCGTCACCGGCTTCGACGCCGTCAAACGGGTGACCACCGATCCCCGGCTGAGCCGGGCCGCGATCATCGGCCACGACTACCCCCGGCTGACGCCGGAGCCCATCGTCTCGCCCGAGTCGATCAACGTCATGGACCCGCCGCACAGCAGCCGTGTCCGCCAGCTGGCCTCGCAGGCGTTCACCCAGCAGCAGGCCGACGAGATGCGGCCCCGGATCGTGCGGCTCGCGGACCGCCTGCTGGACGAGATGGAGGAGAAGGGGTCACCGGCCGACGCGGTGGAGCTGCTGTCCGATCCGCTTCCCCAGCACACCGTCCTGGACCTCCTCGGCGTCCCGTCCGAGGACTGGGGGCGTCTGCAGGAGTCCGTGCTCAGACTGCTGGTCGTCGGTGCCGGCAGCAAGGAGGCCGCCGCGGAGGCGAAGACAGACCTCACGGACTATTTCGGCGAACTTGTCGAACTGCGCCGGAAGTCGCCGGGCGAGGACCTCATCAGCCTGATGGCGGAGGCCCGGGACGGCGACGACTGCCTCAGCGACAGGGAACTGGCGGTCACCGCCCTGACGCTGGCACTCAGCGGCCAGGACACGGCGACCTGTCAGATCAGCAACATCGTCTACCTCCTCCTCACCCGTCCCGAACTGGCGGACCACCTCAGGCGCCGGCCCGAGGACCTGACCAGCGTGCTGAACGAGATGCTGCGCTACATCCCGTTCCGCAACGGGGTCGGCATCCCCCGGCTGGCTCTGGAGGACATGGAGCTGGACGGTGCGCAGATCCGGGCCGGGGACTTCGTCCATGTCTCGTACCTGGCGGCCAATCGTGACCCGGAGCGTTACCCGGACCCGGACGTCATCGACGTCGGCCGGCCGAACCGTCCGCACATGACGTTCGGCTGGGGCGGGCACCGCTGCATCGCGGTGCCCCTGGCCATGACGGAACTCGAAGTGGCCGTCGGGCGACTCCTGGAGCGGTTCCCCGGACTGCGGCTGGCGGTGCCCCCGGAGGAAGTGCGCTGGGACACCAAGACGATCCGTCGCTTCCCCCTGGAGCTGCCCGTGGCCTGGTGACACCGGCGATGTACGACCCCGGGCGACGGGCCGGCCCCGTTGCCGTCCGGTAGCAGGATTCCGGGGCCCGGCACGAAGCCGGGCCCCGGAATCGTCCAGCGCACCGAGGCGGGCCCCGCTCCGTGGTCTCGTGCGGGCGGCCTCCCCGTCGCCGCGCAGGCGGGTCGGTACCTCACGGGCATCGTCCCGGCGGTCCCGCCTCACCAGCCTGTGCTGACTCTCCGGCTGCGAGAGGACGCCGGGAGCGAGGACCGCCGCCGGCGGCTTACCGGGCCAGATCATCCAGCGCGACGTGTGCGCGGGCGCCAGTGCGCAGGCGGTGCGGCGGGCCATCGACCGGGGCCGCCTCCATGCCGGCGACAAGGATCAGATATGCCGACAAGTGCGAACAGACCGTGATCTCACAGGTCAGCGGGCTGACAGGCGGCGCGCCAGATGGTCGGCGGTGGGCGTACCGCCCGCTCGGGCCACGTCCTGCGGTCGCCCCTCGGCCACGATGCGGCCCCCGTCGTCGCCCGCGCCCGGACCGAGGTCCACGACCCAGTCCGCGGCGGCGACCGTGCGCAGGTCGTGCTCCACCACGACGACCGTGTTCCCGGCGTCCACCAGGCGTTGCAGCTGCCCGATCAGCAGGTCCACGTCCGCCGGGTGCAGTCCCGTGGTCGGCTCGTCCAGCAGGTAGAGGCTGTGGCCGCGCGGCGCCCGGTGCAGCTCGCTGACCAGCTTGATGCGCTGGGCCTCGCCGCCGGACAGCGTCGTGGCGCTCTGGCCCAGCGTCAGATAGCCGAGGCCGATGTCGGAGAGCAGCCGGAGTATACGGGCGGCGGGCCGCACGTCGGCGAGGAACCCGTGTGCCTCCTCCACACTCATCGCCAGCACATCAGCGATCGTCCTGTCGCGGTGACGCACCATCAGCGTGCCGGGGTTGTAGCGGGCGCCCTCGCAGACCGGGCAGGGGGAGGTCTCCGTGGGCAGGAAGAGGAGTTCGACGCTGACGACTCCGTCGCCCAGGCAGTGCGGGCAGCGTCCCTGGGGCACGTTGAACGAGAAGCGGCTCGCGGTGTAACCGAGTTCGCGCGCGGTCGGCTGGGCGGCGAACAGTCTGCGGACGCTGTCGAAGAGGCCGGTGTAGGTGGCGAGGTTGGAGCGCGGGGTGCGGCCGATGGGCTTCTGGTCCACGACCACCAGCCGGCCGATGTGACCGAGTCCCGTACTGGACCGCACCGTCACCCGGTCCTCAGCCGGGTCCCAGACCGGCACCCCGGCCTCCTCCTCGTCGGCGGTCTCCACCGAGGCGGGGTCGCGGGCGGTGTCCTCCGCCGTCTCGTCGGCGTGCAGCTGATCGCGGACCGTCTCCGCGAGGGCACGCCGGACCAGGGTCGACTTGCCGGACCCGGAGACCCCGGTGACCGCGGTCAGCGTACCGAGCGGGAAACTGGCGTCCAGGTCATGGAGGTTGTGGCCGGTGACCCCGTCCAGGCGCAGCCAGCCCTCCGGCCGGCGGGGTTCCTCCGGACCGGGGACGGCGGGCCCGTCCAGCGGCAGGTACCGGGCGGTCACCGACTCCGGCGCCTCGTGCAGCCCTGCGGCGGGCCCGTTGTAGAGGATCTGCCCGCCGTGCCGGCCGGCGCCCGGACCCATGTCGACGACCCAGTCGGCCGAACCCAGCACCTGCGCGTTGTGCTCCACCACGAAGACGCTGTTCCCGGCGCCCCGGAGCCGTCGCAGGGCGGTCAGCAGCAGCTCCGTGTCGGCCGCGTGCAGCCCGGCCGAGGGCTCGTCCAGCACGTACAGCACCCCGAACAGGCCGCTGCGGAGCTGGGTGGCCATGTGCAGCCGCTGCAGCTCCCCGCTGGAGAGGGTGGAGGTCGCGCGGCCGGTGGCGAGGTAGCCGAGGCCCAGGTCGGTCAGCGTGCCCAGCTGGTCCTGGAGACCGCCGATCAGGGCGTGCGCAGCCTGTCCGCGCTCGGCCGGCAGCGCCAGGGTGTCGGGGTGGTCGCGCGCCGACTCCAGGAAGGCCGAGAGCTGGCTCAGCGGCATCGAGGTGGCCACCGAGATGTCCTGCCCGGCGATGGTCACCGCCAGCGCCTCCGGGTTGAGCCGCTTGCCGTGGCAGGTCGGACAGACCTCCTCGGCCATGAAGGAGGCGGCCTTCGCCCGCAGATGCGCCGCCTTCGAAGTGGCGAACGTGTGCATCACCCACTTGCGGGGGCTCATGTACGTGCCCTGGTACGAGCGCGCGACCCGGTGTGCGTCCCGGACGGGGTGCACCGTGACCGTCGGCTGCTCGTCGGTGGTCAGCAGCCACTCGCGGCGGGCGGCGGGCAGCTCGCGGAAGGGTACGTCGATGTCGATGCCCAGCTCGGCGAGGATGTCCCGGTAGTTCTTGCCCTGCCACGCGCCCGGCCACGCGGTGATCGCGCCCTCCCGGATGCTCAGGGAGTCGTCGCCGACGAGCTTGCCCTCGTCGACGCTGTGCAGGCGCCCCAGGCCCGAGCAGGCCGGGCACGCGCCCACCGCGGTGTTCGGCGAGAAACTGTCGGAGTCCAGCGGCGCGGCATCACGCGGAAACGTTCCGGCGAGGTCCTCCGGGGTCCGGCCGGCCGGGTACGTACCGGCGCGGGAGTAGAGCATGCGCAGCACGTTCGAGACCCGGCTGACGGTGCCCACCGTGGAGCGGGTGCTGCCGCCGCTGTGCTGCTGGCGGAGCGCCACGGCCGGCGGCAGACCGGTGATCGAGCGGACCCGGGGCGCCGAACCCTGGTCGATCAGCCTTCTGGCGTACGGTGCCACGGATTCCAGGTAACGCTGCTGGGCCTCGGCGTAGATGGTGGCGAACGCCAGCGACGACTTGCCCGACCCCGACACCCCGGTGAACGCCACCACCTGGTCTCGGGGCACGTCCACATCGACATGCCGCAGGTTGTGTTCGTCGGCACCACGGACCCGGATCAGCCCGTCCTGGCCGGCGTCCGGTGGTACGGCGGGCGACGGTGCGGAAGGGTGTGGTGGAGGCGGAGCCATGACCAGAACCTAGCCCGACCGGCGCACCCGTGCTGCGGGGGCTGGTGATCGAGTGAGCCCCGCCAGGCCGCCGCGGACCGCGCCCGCCTGGGACGGCTGTCGGCGCGGTGGGCGGACGACGTGACAGCGCGGCCGGGACGGTTGGACGAGGAGGAGCCTCCGGGAGCGGGGTGAGCGTCACGGAGTCACGGAGGAACAGGAAGCTGCGCTGCTCTCCCGGCTCGGCTGCATCTGCTGGGAACGCCCGCCGCTGTGCTCACCGTCCTGACACCCGGCCGCTGAGCCACCGACAGGGGGTCCGCGTCGTTACCGGGTCGGGAAACGGAAGGGAGCCCCCATGCCGACAGACGACCGCTCGCAGCACCCCACGACCGAACTCGACCCCCGTTACAGCTCCGCGCTCAACCCGCGCCCCGGTGCCGAGGACGCCACCGCGACCCCGTGGGCCGACGCCCGGCGCCAGTTGGTGGAGGCCGAGATCTTCTGGGTCTCCACCGTGCGCCCCGACGGCAGGCCGCACGTCACGCCCGTGATCGCCGCCTGGCACGACGGGGTGCTGTACTTCTCCACCGGGCCGGAGGAGCAGAAGGCCCAAAACCTCGCCCATGACCCGCACTGCGCCCTGATCACCGGACGGAACTCCCTCACCGAAGGGCTCGACCTCGTGCTGGAGGGCAGCGCGGAGCGCGTCGTCGATCCGGCGAAGGTGGAGGAGGTGATCGCGGCGTACGAGGCGAAGTACGGGTACCACGTCACCTCCCCCGAGGGCACCTTCCACGGGATCGGGGACGCGTTCCGGACGGGGCGGGCGGTGGTGTTCGCGCTCGCCCCGGACACGGCCTACGGCTTCGGCCGGGACGACGGGGTCTACACGCACACACGCTGGACGTTCTGAGCCTCCGGACGGGGCCCGGCCGCTCCGGTATGCGCGGCCGGCCCTGGGCGCCGGCCTCGCACCCCCGCGGGCGGCACATGGTCACCCACCCGGTCCGCGCTCAGGCGCAGCGAGCAGGCCTCCGCGCCGGGTGCCGGCCTCCATCCCGGCCGTGGACGAGCAGATCGCCCAGCACCATGCCGAACCGGCTCCGCCAGTCGCGGCCGAGGCCAGGTCGACGGGTTCCCGGGCGGCCGGCGGGACGGGTGAGCCGCTCGTCATTGATGCCGTCCACTGCGGGAGTCGTGGCCCGGACGGCGCTGTCGATCAGGGAAGACACTTGGCTCGCCGTCGCTCCACCCCAGGGACGAGCGCGCGAGCGCGTGGCGTGTGAGGACGCCACCCGGGCACGGGAACGTCACCGCACCTTCACAGGGTTGCTCGCTTGCGGGGCCGGGGGCGGGCACCCGTACAGAGCTGTCTGCCGGGGAGGAGCCCCCACCGTGGCCATCGTCGCGTTTCTACTGCTGCCGGTCGTGACCATGCTGCTGTACGGCATGGACCGCACCGAGGACTGGCTGGCGCGGGCGTCCGGGCCGCCCCGCCACGCGCGGGCCCGCCGGCTGCGCCTGATCCACGGCGGCGCGGGACCGGCGGCCCCGCGCGCACCCGGGCGTGAGACCGAGGCCGCCTGAGCGCGTGGCGCGTCCGGACCGCAGCCGCGCGGGCCGCTGATCCGCTCCGGCTCGATGACATGGATCACCCGCACCTGGTCCCGGCCGCCGAACCACGGGTAGGGACCGCCCAGGTACTTCCGTGAGAGCGCCTCGATGTGACCGACCACACCCTCGGTGGTCACCCGTACCACCCGGCCGCGAACCTGCGGGTACGACGGCGGGTCGGCGGGGTCAAAGACCACACGGCCACCCGTGTTCACCCACGTCTGGGTGAGCTGGGGCGAGCCGTCGGGCATCGTGGTGGCGTTGTGGCAGGTGCTGGCGCTGCGCATCAGCGCCACCAGGTCGTCGCCGAGGGGCACGGGTACGGGGAGGTCTCGGGGAGGTGGGGGAGTGATCCGGTGAAGCCGAGGGTCGATCGGGTGAAGACGCACAGGCATGTCCGGATGGACACAGGGTAGTCGGGTCGTTGTAGCCCCCACGTGATTTCTGGTCAGAGGGAGACCCCAGATGCTGATGGCCCACCCCGCCGTGCTCCAGAACCTCATCGAGCAGTACGACGCGCTGCGTATCCGGCAAGCGCAGGACGGCGGTGACGAGGTCAGGCGGCGGATGGACGACATCTCCTACACCCTGTGCGTGGCGACCGGCACCCGGGACATCGACGCGGCGCTGATCGCGGCCCGGCACCGGCTGCCCGGCGCGCGCCCCCAGGACGACTCCCTCGTGCCCGCCTGAACTGCCTCCGCACCATGACTGTCGGCCCGTCAAGAGGGCGATTTGCAATGGGTGTGTCGAGTATGTGTGGAAAACTGTCGGGCATTGCACGTGGCCGGTGGATGCGAGACCGTTGTCATCGGTAAACGTTCTCGATCGACAGAGAGGTGGTGGAGCGCACGCTCGCGCTCCCCGACTGTGATTTCTTCTCCGGGTACACCCGACAGTCCGCACGCCGGCGGTGTCGGCGTAGATACGGCATGGAACAGCGCCCCCTGTCCCGTGCTGGTGATCGACGCCGACGGAACGCTGGTCGAGACCAACGAGTCGGCACGCCGTCTCATACCGCTGGGTGTGGGTGACTCCATCACGGCGGCGGCCATGCCGTCCTGGCTGGCCGACGCCGACCGCGCGCTACGCTCCGCAGGAACTCCTGCGGACGCCGTGTCCGGCGAGGTGGCCGGCCGCAGCTTCGAGGCGTACCCCTCCCCGTGCGACGACGGCACCGTGGTGTGGTGGCTGCTGGAGGACACGGACCGCCGACTGGCCGAGCGGGCGCTGCGCGGCGAACGTGAGCGCTCGGCGCTGCTCGCCGAGGTCTCCGGTGCCCTGCTGTCCTCGCTGAACGTCGAGCGGTGCATGACGGTCACCGCGCGGATGGCCGCGGGACACCTCGCGGACGCGGCGGTCATCGTCGCCCCCGCCCAGGGCCGCCGTCACCCGCTGACGTACGCGCGGGGCGACGGCCAGGTCACCCAGTCCATGCTCCAGATCGACCCGCGCTCGGTCGCCGGGCTCGCGGAGGCCCTCCAGGGCTTCCCGCCGGTCCCCGCACGGTGGATCGACCCGGACGACCTGCCCGGCTGGGCGGTGCCCGACGACTTCGACGGCCCGATCGGCTCGGTCATAGTCACCCCGCTGCCGGGTCACGGCGTGCCCGCCGGCGTACTGATCCTGCTGCGCTCCAGCACGCATCAGGCGTTCACCGAGGGCGAGGAGGTCTTCGCGCGGCTGTTCGCCGCACGGGCCGGTGTGGCGCTGTCGGCGGCACGCCTGTACGCCGAACAGCGTTCCATCACCTCCACGCTCATGCGTGAACTTCTGCCGCCACGCCTGGAACGCGTCCATGGCGTCGAGTTCGCGGGCGCCTACCGGGCGGCACGGGACCACGAGCGGGTGGGCGGGGACTTCTACGACGTCCACCCGGGCGCGGACGCCGGTCAGGAGACCTTCGTCGTCCTCGGTGACGTGGCGGGCAAGGGGCTGGAGGCCGCCGTGCTGACCGGCAAGATCCGCAGCGTGCTGCAGGCCCTGCTGCCGCTGTCCGCCGACCACCAGCAGGTGCTGTCGCTGCTCAACGGCGCGCTGCTCAACAGCCACCACACCCGGTTCGCCACCCTGGTGCTGGCCTCCGTCACCCGCCGCTCCGGGCAGGTCCGGCTGCGGCTGACCAGCGCCGGACATCTCCCGCCGCTGATCATCAGGAGCGACGGCCGGGTGGAGGTGGCCCCGACCCAAGGTCAGCTCGTGGGCGCGATGCCCGAGGTCACCGCCCGCAGCGTCCATGTGTCGCTGGCGCCGGGGGAGACCTGCCTGCTCTACACGGACGGGATCACCGAGGCGTCCGGCGGCCCGCTGGGCGACCAGTTCTTCGGTGAGGAGCGGCTGCGGGCGGCCCTCGGCCCGTGTGCCCGGATGCCCGCGGAAGCGGTCGTGGAACGGGTGCAGATGCTGGCCGCGCAGTGGCTTGGCGGTGGCCGGCACGACGACATGGCCAGCCTCGCCATCACCAACCCGGCAGGCGGGCACGGCGCCCTGCACGCCGTCGACGGGCACCACGACGCGGCGGTCCGGCACTCGGCGGATCGCTGATGACCACCGACACGGGCACGTCGGTGGAGAAGCGCGCCGACCTGTCCGAGCGACTGTGGACCGCGGTGATCGGCAAGGACGAGCCGGCCGCCGTGAGAGAGGTGTTCGCGGCGGCCGACGCGGGAGCGAGCAGGGAGGGCCTCCTGCTGGACGTGCTCGGCGGGGTGCAGCGCCGAGTCGGTGCGGAGTGGGCCGCCGACCGGATCAGCGTCGCCGAGGAACACGCTGCCACCGCGATCATCGACCGGGTCATCGCCGCCCTCGCCCACCGCGTCCCGGCACCCGCCCACACGTCGCGGAGACCCCGGATCACGGTGGCCTGCGTCGACGGCGAATGGCATGTGCTGCCCGCGCGGCTGGTCGCCGAGGTCCTCACCGGGCGCGGCTGGCAGGTGGACTTCCTGGGCGCCCACACCACCACTCCGCATCTGATCGCGCACCTCCACGCGACCAACCCCGCCGCCACCCTGCTGTCGGCCTCGCTGCCCCTGCACCTGCCCGCCGCGCACACCGCGGTGACGGCCGTGCAGTCCGTCGGCATCCCCGTCATGGTCGGCGGTGCCGCCTTCGGCCGCGACGGCCGCTACGCCCGGCTGATCGGGGCCGACGCCTGGGCCCCCGACGCCCGTTCCGCCGCCGGGCTGCTGGCCGACGGCCTGGTCCGGCCCGAGCCGACGACGCGGCAGCAGGTCGACGACCTGCCCCACCTCGCGGACCAGGAGTACACCCTGGTCAAGGGCAACCGGTCCGTCCTCGTCCGGCAGTCCCTCGCCGCCCTGGAGGAGCGCTGGCCCGGCATGCGCGCGTACACCGAGGCGCAGCGTGAGCGCGCCGCCGAGGATCTCGCCCACATCGTGGACTTCCTGGCCACCGCCCTGTACGTCGACGACGGCGAGCTGTTCGGTACCTTCATCGGCTGGAGCGCGGAGATCCTCCAGGCCCGCCGTGTACCCGTGCACAGCCTGCGGGCGGGCCTGGACATCCTGGCGGGGGAGCTGCGTGACTTCCCCCGCGCCCTGAGCTTCCTCAGGACGGCCGCCGAGGCCCTCCCCGCCACGCCCACCACCCGACCGAGCCCCGGCCCAGGAAAGACCGCATGACCCTCCACCAGCCCGCCGGCTTCTCCATCACCGTCGAGGCCGCCGACCCGCGCGCCGTACGGCTGACGCTTCACGGAGTCCTCGACTTCGAGTCCGCGGACGAGTTCCTCGACGCCGTGAGCCAGGCGCTGGACGCGCACGCCGCGGCGTACGGCCCGGTCCTGCGGGAGCTGCACATGAACTGCGCGGGCCTGCGCCTGCTCGACTCCACGGGGCTGTCCGCCCTGCTCGCGCTGCGGCGCCGTACCCACCCGGCGGGCATCACCCTGCATCTGCGGCACCGGCCGGTGCAGCTGCTCCGGATGCTGGCGCTGACCGGCACCGCCGAGTACCTCACCGCCGCCGCGGACGGCACCGCCGAGACCGTCGGGCCGGGCGGGGAGCTCACCGGCGAGGCCGAGTCCACCTCGTCCTGAGCCTCACCGCTCCGGGGCCGGCTGCTCCGTCTCGTGACTGGTGGGCAGCTTCCACCAGGCGGTGATCGTCTTGCCCCGCGCGGTGGGGGCGACCGAGGTGTGGTCGCTGAGCTTCTCCACCAGCCCGATCCCGAGGCCCCCTCGGCCGTCCAGCGGCGGATTCGGGCGCGGGGTGGGCAGTTCGGGGCTGTCGTCGGAGATCTCCAGGACGAGCTGCCCCCCCTCCAGTCTGAGGACGAGCGACCAGGTGCCGTCAGGGGTGTGCCGGACGGCGTTGGTGACCAGCTCGCTCACGACGATCTGTACCGCCTCCGCGTCCGCGCCGGGACAGTGCGCATCCAGGTACGCCGCCGCGAGCCGACGTGCGTCGGCCGGTGACGATGCCTGGGAGTGTGCGGTGAACATGAGCCCCTCTCGCGCGGGCGTGCTTTCCCTGCACGTGCCCCCGCCCGGACGGTACACGCCGACAAGCGGGACAGAACCGCTCACGGCCGCGCCTGACGCGGCAGCGTGGACAGGGCGGCACGAGCCGACTCCAGATCGGGGTACGAGGGCAGCAGACTGTCCGCTCCGGTGAGTTGGAGCAGGCGCCGCACGGTCCCGTCACCGCCGAAGACACCGACGCTCCGGCGCCGCGTCGTACGCAGCAGATGGTTGAGGAGGGAGGAGTCGCAGAAGCCGACCTCCCGCAGGTCGAACACGAGCGGCCCCGTCCAGCGGACCAGGGCGTCCTCGGTGGCGTCCTCCACCGTGTCCAGCTCCTCGGGGTCGAGGTGCCCGCGCAGTCCGATGACCCACAGCTCTCCGTCGGCCCGCGAATACGCCACCGCCGGGGGGATCGATTCCTCAAACAACTGACCGCGGTTCACCATGAGCCCATGGTGCCGTACGTGGTCCGGCTGTCACAGTCCAGGGGCGGGGCCGGGCCTCGAATCCGCGAGATGGTCACGCTGGGACGCCGAGCGCTTACTCTTCGCCTGGCGGGCCACTTCACCCCGGGCGCGGTCGGCGCCGCTGGATCACCGGGAGAGCTACGGGACGCGTCCCGTACCGCTCCGCCAGGCAGGGTGCCTCAGCGGCCGTGCCAGTCCAGGCACACCACCAGCGAGTCGTCGTCCGGCACCGGGGTGCCGCGGTGCTCGGCCAGCTCGCGCAGCACCGCGCCGGGCACCTGCGAGGCGGGGAGCAGCCGGGTGGACTGGATGGCCCGGGTCAGCCCGACGTCCCCGTACGACTCACCCCTGGGTGACGCGACCGCGTACACGCCGTCGCTGACGAAGACCAGCCGGTCGCCCGGTTCGACCTGGAGCCGCTGGGTGACGTAGTCGGTCTCCTCGAACATGCCGAGCGGCAGCTGCGCGTCGAAGTCGATGCGCTCCACGGCCCCGTCGCGCAGCCGCAGCAGCCGCGGGCAGCCCGCGTCCACCACGCTGGTGCGTCCGGTGGCGAGGTCGAAGTCGAGCATCAGCACCGACACATAGCGGTTCCCCCGGTACTGGGCGTACACCGCCTGGTCGGCCAGGGCCGCCTGGTCGGCGAGCGCGAGGCCGGCCCGGCGGGCGTTGCGCAGGGCGTTGACCGCGAGGTTCGTGAGCAGCGCGGCCTCTATGCCCTCGCCCATGCCGTTGGAGACGTACAGGGTGAGCTGGTCCGCGGTGGACGACCAGTCGTAGTTGTCACCGTGCATGGCGTACGCGGGCTCCAACTGGGCGCCGAGGGCGAACTCGGGCATGGAGCAGGAGCGTCCGGGCAGCAGCTGCCACTGCATCTCGGCGGCCAGGGTGAGCCGGTCCCGGCGCCGGGCCTGGAGGTACAGGTCGGTCTCGCGGTCGGCGACCAGCACCTCGTGCCCCAGCACCTGGGCGATCGCTGCCAGTTCGGGCAGCGCCGCGCGGGTCTCCCCGGTGTCCGGCAGGGTCACCGTGAGCACGCCGAGCCGGTCCCCGTGCACGGTGACGGGCAACTGGACCCGCACCTTGTCGTCGGCGACGCCCTCAAGGATGGGTTCCTGCGCGCCGAAGGCACGGGCCGCGGGGCTGTCGCGCAGGGAGACCGGGGGCAGCGCGTGCGGCGGAGTGGTGACCGGCTGGAGCACGGTGAGGCTGTAATCGGCGAGGAGGAACTCCACTGCCTCGGCCGCGTAGTGCCCGGCCAGCTCCCGGCGGACGGCGTCGGCCAGGGCGCAGGGGGGCGCCGTGCGCAGCGCCCGCTCGACAGCCATGAATCTGTTCACGATCGTAGGTATGCCAATCTCTCACCCATGAGAACGCCACGCCCGCCCCGCGATGGGCCGAGTGGTGGACGCCGCGCGCCGTCTTCTTCGATACTCCGGACCGTCATGCCTGCTAGTAGGCTGTGGGTCGTCCCCGTACCTGCGAGAGTGTGACTGTGACGAACTTCCACCGCCGCCCAGAGCCCGTCGAAGTCGCGCGTGTGACCTCGACCGCCGCGGAACTGCTGGAAGTCCTGTGGGGCCGGGCCTCCACGGCCCCCGCCTCGGCGTCCCAGTTGCGTGTGCTGCTCATCCTGGAGCATCAGGAGGGCATCAACCTGCGGACTCTCGCCGACCATCTCGCCTCCACCGCGCCCTCGGCCAGTCGGCTGTGCGACCGGCTCCAGGCAGCGGGGTTCGTCGAGCGCGAGCTGAGCCGCACGGACCGCCGTGAGGTGCGCCTGTACCTCAGCAACCGGGGGCGGGCGTTCCTTACGGATCTGCGCGCCCGGCGCGAGGAGACGCTGCGCTCGGTGCTGGAGCGGATGTCCTCCGGGGACCGCAGCGCCCTGCTCAGCGGCCTGGAGGCGTTCTGCGCGGTCGCGTCGGAACAGATACACGGGTACGACGAGTCCTCCGGTACCCGGACCGCCTGAGCGAATCGGCCCGCCGCCAGGGCTGCCGTGGATCGTGGCCGGTGAGCGGCGAACGGAGCGGCCTCCGCCGACCGGAACATCCCAGATCCTTCCCTTCTGCCATGACACGGATACTTTCTTCGTTCATGGTCATAGTTGTCAAACAGCAAGTGTTTCACCTGACGGTCATGAGATCCACCCCGCAGCCGTACAACCCCACCCGCGCGGTCCGCCGCACCCAGCACCGATCGAGGAGTGGCCGCGATGACCGACTGGCACTGGCTGTTCGGCGACCAGCTCGGCCCCCACTTCAGCACCCCGGGACCCGAAGGCCCCGCCCAGGACGCTTCCGTGGTGCTGATCGAGGCGCGTTCGGTGTTCCGCCGCCGCCGTTTCCACCGGGCCAAGGCCCACCTGCTGCTCTCCGCGATGCGTCACCGGGCCGCCGAACTCGGTGACCGCGCCCGCCACGTCCGCGCCGAGACCTACCGCGCCGGTCTGCGCGAAGCGGTCGGCGACGCCCGGGTCACCGTCCACCACCCGACCTCGCGGGCCGCCCTCGGCCTGGTCCGCTCACTGGACCAGGTGCGCGTACTGCCCGCCAGGGGCTTCCTGTTCCCGCACGAAGCCTTCCGCGCCTGGGCCGACGGACGCGGCGGCCGGCGGCTGCGCCAGGAGGACTTCTACCACTGGGTACGCCGTGACCTGGACCTCCTCATGGACGGCGGCGAACCCGCCGGAGGCCGCTGGAACCACGACCACGACAACCGCGAACCCCCGCCCAAGGGTGCCCGCACCCTCGACGCGCCGAAGCCCTACCGGCCCCGCGAGGACGACATCGACGCCGAGGTCCGCGCCGACCTGGACCGCTGGGAGCGTGACGACGGCATCAGCTTCGTCGGCCGCGACGGCCCGCGCCGCTTCCCCGCCACCCGTCGCGAGGCACTGGCCGCGCTGCGCCGCTTCACCGGGCACCGCCTCGCCGGGTTCGGCCCCCAGGAGGACGCGATGCTCGCCGCCGACCCGGTGATGAGCCACAGCCTCCTCTCCTCCTCCCTCAACCTCGGCCTGCTCGACCCGGCCGAGGTCGTCCACGCGGCCGAGGACGCCTGGCGCGCCGGCGACGCGCCGATCTCCAGCACCGAGGGGTTCATCCGGCAGGTCGCCGGCTGGCGCGAGTACGTCTGGCAGCTCTACTGGTACTTCGGCGAGGACTACCGCGACCGCAACGCCCTCGGCGCCCACGCCCCGCTCCCGGACTGGTTCCTCGAACTCGACGCCGACGCCGTCACCGCCCGCTGTCTGTCCACCGCGCTCGCGGCGGTGCGCGACACCGGCTGGACCCACCACATCCCGCGCCTGATGCTGCTCGGCAGCCACGCCCTCCAGCAGGGCTGGGAGCCGCGCGCGGTCACCGACTGGTTCCACCGCTGCTTCGTCGACGGGTACGACTGGGTGATGCTGCCCAACGTCATCGGCATGTCCCAGTACGCCGACGGCGGCCGGATGACCACCAAGCCGTACACCTCCGGCGGGGCCTACATCCACCGCATGAGCGACCTCTGCGGCGGCTGCGCCTACAGGCCCGGTGACCGCACCGGTGAGCGGGCCTGCCCGTTCACCACCGGCTACTGGTCCTTCGTGCACCGCCACCGCGACCTGCTGGCCGCGAACAACCGCACCTCCCGCGCCGTACAGGGCCTGGACCGGCTCGGCGACCTGGAGGCGGTGCTGCGCACCGCGCGGGACCGGGGCGGCTCACCACCCTGAGCGGACACGGCAGACGCCGCGCGCCGCCGCCC
>NZ_JBHXLV010000135.1:0-18437 GCF_042721685.1 Streptomyces sp. NPDC058459
CACCGGCGCCGCCCGCCCGCTGCACGGGTATGGCCGCCATGTCCATGCGGCCAGGGTGACAGACAGGCGGGGCACATAAGCACCGAGTCACCTAAGTGGACGGTCGTGACGGCGAACTCCGCTACCGCCCGGCCAGAAGGCGGTCATTTCCGGTCATGGCCGAAAGCGAACCTGCCGGGACGGCCGAAAAACCACCCCGGCGGGCGCTTTCACGCCTCGCGGGCCCCGTTGTACATCTCATCGATCAGGCCCTTGTACTCCCGCTCCACCACGGGCCGCTTCAGCTTCAGGCTGGGCGTGATCTCCCCGTGCTCCACGTCGAGATCACGCGGCAGCAGCCGGAACTTCTTGATCGTCTGCCAGCGCTGGAGCCCCTCGTTGAGCTGCTTCACGAAGCCGTCGACCAGCTCGACGGTCTGCGGCGCGGCCACCACCTCGGCGTACGGCCTGCCCCCCAGCCCGTTCTCGGCGGCCCACTGGAGGATCGCGGGCTCGTCGAGCGCGATGAGGGCGGTGCAGAAGTTCCGGTCGGCGCCGTGCACCAGGATGTTGGAGACGTACGGGCAGACCGCCTTGAACTGGCCCTCGACCTCGGCGGGCGCCACGTACTTGCCGCCCGAGGTCTTGATCAGGTCCTTCTTGCGGTCGGTGATGCGCAGATAGCCGTCGGCCGACAGCTCGCCGATGTCGCCGGTGTGGAACCAGCCGTCGGACTCCAGCACCTCGGCGGTCTTCCCGGGCTGCCGGTGGTAGCCCTCCATGACGCCGGGGCCGCGCAGCAGGATCTCGCCGTCCTCCGCGATGCGCACCTCGCAGCCGGGCAGCGGCTTGCCGACCGTGCCGGTGCGGTACGCCTCGCCGGGGTTGACGAAGGAGGCGGCGGAGGTCTCGGTGAGGCCGTAGCCCTCCAGGATGTGGATGCCGGCGCCGGCGAAGAAGTAGCCGATCTCGGGAGAGAGGGCGGAGGCGCCGGAGACGCAGGCGCGCAGCCGGCCGCCGAACGCCTCGCGCAGCTTGCCGTAGACCAGGGCGTCGGCGGCCTTGTGCTTGGCGGCCAGCGCGAACGGCACGGAGCGGGTGCCGGTGCGCCGGAAGCTGTCCTGGGACACCTTGGCGTACTCGCGGGCCACCTCGGCGGCCCACTGGAAGATCTTGTACTTGGCGGCGCCGCCCTGGCGGGCCTTGGCGGCCACGCCGTTGTAGACCTTCTCGAAGATGCGCGGCACGGCGGCCATGTAGGTCGGCCGGACCACGGGCAGGTTCTCGATGATCTTGTCCACCCGGCCGTCGACCGCGGTGACATGACCGACCTCGATCTGGCCGGAGGTGAGCACCTTGCCGAAGACATGGGCGAGCGGCAGCCAAAGGTACTGCACGTCGTCGGCGGAGATCAGGTCGGTCGCCGCGGTGGCCCGCGCCATGTAGGACCAGTTGTCGTGCGGCAGCCGCACGCCCTTGGGGCGGCCGGTGGTTCCGGAGGTGTAGATGAGGGTGGCGAGCTGGTCGCGGGTGATCGCGCCGACCCGCTCCTTGATCAGCTCGGGGTGCTGCTCCAGGTAGGCGTTGCCGCGCTTCTCCAGCTCGGCGAGGGTGATCACCCAGTCACTCGTCTCGGCGCCCGCCGGGTCGATCACGACGACCTTGGTCAGCTCGGGCAGTTCGGCCCGCCGCTCCAGCGCCTTGGCGACCTGGGTGGCGTCCTCGGCGATCAGTACCCGGCTCTCGGAGTCGGACAGGATGAACGACGACTCGTCGGCGTTGGTCTGCGGATAGACGGTCGTGGTGGCGCCGCCCGCGCACATGATCCCCAGGTCGGCGAGAATCCACTCCACGCGGGTCGAGGAGGCGAGCGCCACCCGCTGCTCGGCCTCGATCCCCAGCTCGATCAGGCCGGCCGCGATCGCGTACACCCGCTCCGCCGACCGGGCCCAGGTCAGCGACCGCCACTCGTCGGGACCCTCGCCGGAGGCAGCCGGGACCGGGTACCGGTACGCCTCGGCGTCCGGGGTGGCCGCCACGCGCTCCAGGAAGAGGGCCGCCACGGACGGCGGACGGTTCTCGATCAGGGTCTGTGTGTCGCTCACGACATCCTCCGGGGCCCGCGACGGTGCGGCTGACTCAGTGCGGCTGGGTGGACTCACGCTGGTTCGGAACTTGTTGTTTAACCCGCGAGTAACTAACGAGCAGGCATCAGGGTAAGGGGCGACCGGCGGCCGCGTAAGAGGCCACGGCCTGTCACTTCACACCGAAACCCCTTCGAGATTCACCCCCGGACGGCCCCTCGTACGCACGGGGGCCCGCCGCAGCTGTGTACGGCGGGCCCCACTCTGCCCGTTTCGCTCCGACAACTCGGCGCGGACGCGGGCTACTTCTTGCCCTTGCCCGAACTTCCGGCGCCGTCGTCGCTGGACAGCACCGCGATGAACGCCTCCTGTGGGACCTCCACGGAACCCACCATCTTCATCCGCTTCTTGCCCTCCTTCTGCTTCTCCAGCAGCTTCCGCTTACGGGAGATGTCACCGCCGTAGCACTTGGCGAGGACGTCCTTGCGGATCGCGCGGATGGTCTCGCGGGCGATGACCCGCGAACCGATGGCCGCCTGGATCGGCACCTCGAACGCCTGCCTGGGGATCAGCTCGCGCAGCTTGGCGACGAGCCGGACACCGTAGGCGTACGCCTGGTCCTTGTGGGTGACCGCCGAGAAGGCGTCCACCTTGTCACCGTGCAGCAGGATGTCGACCTTGACCAGGCTGGACGCCTGCTCGCCGGTGGGCTCGTAGTCCAGGGAGGCGTAGCCCCGGGTCTTGGACTTCAGCTGGTCGAAGAAGTCGAAGACGATCTCCGCGAGCGGCAGCGTGTACCGGATCTCGACCCGGTCCTCGGAGAGGTAGTCCATGCCGAGCAGGGTGCCGCGCCGGGTCTGGCACAGCTCCATGATCGAGCCGATGAACTCCGACGGCGCGAGGATCGTGGCGCGCACGACCGGCTCGTACACATCAGCGATCTTGCCCTCGGGGAACTCGCTCGGGTTCGTCACCGTGTGCTCGGTGCCGTCCTCCATGACCACGCGGTACACCACGTTGGGCGCGGTGGCGATGAGGTCGAGGCCGAACTCGCGCTCCAGCCGCTCCCGGATCACGTCCAGGTGCAGCAGACCGAGGAAGCCGACGCGGAAACCGAAGCCGAGGGCGGCGGAGGTCTCCGGCTCGTAGACCAGGGCCGCGTCGTTGAGCTGGAGCTTGTCCAGCGCCTCGCGCAGCTCGGGGTAGTCCGAGCCGTCCAGCGGATACAGGCCCGAGAACACCATCGGCTTCGGGTCCTTGTAGCCGCCGAGCGCCTTGGTGGCGCCCTTGGCCTGGCTGGTGACGGTGTCACCGACCTTGGACTGGCGGACGTCCTTCACACCGGTGATCAGGTAACCCACCTCACCGACGCCGAGGCCGTCGGCCGGGAGCATCTCCGGCGAGTTGGTGCCGATCTCCAGCAGCTCGTGGGTGGCGCCGGTGGACATCATCCGGATGCGTTCACGCCTGTTGAGCTGGCCGTCGATGACACGCACGTACGTCACGACACCGCGGTAGGAGTCGTAGACCGAGTCGAAGATCATCGCGCGGGCGGGGGCGTCCGCGTCGCCGACCGGGGCCGGGATCTCCTTCACGACCCTGTTCAGCAGCGCGTCCACGCCCAGGCCTGTCTTCGCGGAGACCTTCAGCACGTCGTCGGGCTCGCAGCCGACCAGGTTCGCCAGTTCCTCGGCGAACTTCTCCGGCTGCGCGGCGGGCAGGTCGATCTTGTTCAGCACCGGGATGATCTTGAGGTCGTTCTCCATCGCCAGGTACAGGTTGGCGAGGGTCTGCGCCTCGATGCCCTGCGCGGCGTCCACGAGGAGGACGGTCCCCTCGCAGGCGGCCAGCGACCGCGAGACCTCGTAGGTGAAGTCGACGTGGCCCGGCGTGTCGATCATGTTGAGGATGTGCGTCGCGCCCTGGTCGGGACCCTCGGTGGGGGCCCAGGGCAGACGCACCGCCTGGGACTTGATCGTGATGCCGCGCTCACGCTCGATGTCCATGCGGTCGAGGTACTGAGCACGCATCTGCCGCTGCTCGACGACGCCGGTCAGCTGGAGCATCCGGTCGGCGAGCGTGGACTTGCCGTGGTCGATGTGCGCGATGATGCAGAAGTTGCGGATCAGAGCCGGGGCGGTGCGGCTCGGCTCGGGCACATTGTTAGGGATCGCGGGCACGCAGGGTCCTGTCTCTTGAGGCGCCTTGTGCCTCGGGTCGGATCGATACGTAGGCTCCATGGTCCCACGGAGAGCGACCGGGGAGCGTTTTGGGCCGCCGTCGGGGCCGCTGGTACTGTAGAGCGCTGTGCCTCATGCCCTCTCAGCGCGAGGCGCGACGACACATTTCTGGATCACCGGTACGGGACCGACAACGGGTCCGTGCCTGAACCTGTAAAGGCTCCTTTCGTGGCGAACATCAAGTCCCAGATCAAGCGGATCAAGACCAACGAGAAGGCTCGGCTGCGCAACAAGGCCGTCAAGTCCTCCCTGAAGACCGCGATCCGCAAGGCCCGCGAGGCCGCTGCCGCGGGTGACACCGAGAAGGCCACCGAGTACCAGCGCGCTGCCGCGCGTCAGCTCGACAAGGCCGTCTCGAAGGGCGTCATCCACAAGAACCAGGCCGCCAACAAGAAGTCGGCGCTCTCGGCCAAGGTCGCGGACCTCAAGGGCTGAACCTCCTTCTGATCTGACCGCCGGAAGGACCCAGAGCGGGCCCTCTCTCTCCGCTCCCGTCCGGCAACCCCGAAGCCGCACGCGGCCTGCGTTCGCCACGCGGGTGTGGCTTCAGCAGCCTGGTCGAAGGCCCCGGCATCCTCCCTCCCCGGGAGGGCGCCGGGGCCTTCGGCATGCTTCTCCGCCGCGCCCGTCGCTACTGGGCCCGCCCCCGGGAGCGGGCCGCCCTGGCGATGGTCACGACCGCCTTCTCCAGCGCGTACTCGGGGTCGTCGCCGCCGCCCTTCACGCCAGCGTCGGCCTCCGCGACCGCGCGCAGCGCCACCGACACCCCGTCCGGTGTCCAGCCCCGCAGCTGCTGCCGGACCCGGTCGATCTTCCACGGCGGCATCCCCAGCTCACGGGCGAGGTCGGCCGGACGCCCGCCCCGCGCGGAGGACAGCTTGCCGATGGCCCGCACGCCCTGGGCCAGGGCGCTGGTGATCAGCACGGGTGCCACCCCGGTCGACAGCGACCAGCGCAGCGCCTCCAGCGCCTCCGCCGTACGCCCCTCCACCGCCCGGTCGGCCACGGTGAAGCTCGATGCCTCGGCCCGGCCGGTGTAGTACCGGCCGACCACGGCCTCGTCGATGGTCCCCTCGACGTCGGCCACCAGCTGGGCCACGGCCGAGGCCAGTTCACGCAGGTCGCTGCCGATCGCGTCGACCAGCGTCTGACACGCCTCGGGCGTCGCGGACCGCCCGAACTCCCGGAACTCCCCTCTCACGAACGCCAGCCGGTCCGCCGGCTTGGTCATCTTCGGACAGGCCACCTCGCGGGCGCCCGCCTTGCGCGCCGCGTCCAGCAGCCCCTTGCCCTTCGCACCACCCGCGTGCAGCAGGACGAGCGTGATCTCCTCGGCGGGCGAACCGAGGTACGCCTTGACGTCCTTGACCGTGTCGGCAGAGAGATCCTGGGCATCGCGTACGACCACGACTTTGCGCTCGGCGAAGAGCGAGGGACTGGTCAGCTCGGCGAGGGTGCCGGGCTGCAACTGGTCCGGGGTGAGGTCGCGTACGTCCGTGTCGGCGTCGGCGGCCCTGGCGGCGGCCACCACCTCCCGCACGGCACGGTCGAGCAGGAGGTCCTCCTGGCCCACGGCAAGGGTCACCGGGGCGAGAGGGTCGTCATTCGCAGTCTTTCTTGCCATCACTGACAGCATCCCACGCGGCACCGACAACCAAGCGGGCCGTGCACCCTGAGCGGTCCCTGAACCGACCCTGAGACGGGAGTCGGGGGCGTGAGGGGCGCGCGGGGCGGGCGCCTCGCCTCTGGGGGGTGCGGGCGCCGGCTCACGGCTCCTCGCGCCAGCCCTCCCACTCGGCCGCGAAGGCGTCCAGCTCGGCGGGGTCCAGCCGCTGCGCCTCGTCGCGCAGGACCACCAGCCACTGGGCGTCCTCGGCGTCGTCCTCGCCGGCCAGCGCGTCCCGTACGAGCCGGGGTTCCTCGTCCACGCCGAACCGGGACCTGAGCGCCTCGGCCGCCTCCTCGGCGGCGTCACGGTCGGGCAGCACCAGCACATGTCTCACATCGCTCACGCGGCCATTGTCCGGTACGGCGTGCGGGAGTGGTCCTGAGGGGACCTGAGAGGAGAGGTCCTGAGGGGAGGGGTTCTGAGGGAGTCGCCGGGTGGAGCTCATGGGGGGGGCTCAGCACGCGAGGACCCGCGGCACGACCTGCACGTCCAGGCCGACCCGGATGCTCGGGCCGATCACCGCGATGCCGCGCACCGGCAGGGTCTGCCAGTCGATCGTGGTCGATCACCGATGCGACCGTCGAGAGAAACGGGCCTGCACCACGGGAGTACGGCCCATGCGCCGGAACTCACCCGAACTGGCCGCCCCGGCTGGGGCTCCGCTCCGTGGGCGCGGCATCGAGCCCGATCCCGAACGTGTCGTTCCCTGCGCTGCGTATCCCACGCGGGCGGTGACCCGGACTGGGCGCCGAGGACCCCGGGCGGCTGACCGTGATCAAGTGTCTCGGCAGAGCACCTGAGACCGGTGAAGCGGGGCGGTGATTCAGTCCCGCATCACCTTCACCTCCCCGTGTGGTCCGCCCGTGCCGGTCAGGGCCAGGGCTCCGTCCTGGTCGGTGCGCAGCACCGTGGCTCCGCCCGAGCGCAGGGCGGCCAGGGTGGAAGGGGCCGGGTGGCCGTAGGGGTTGCCGGTGCCGCAGGAGATGAGGGCCACGCGGGGGGCGGTGAGGCGGAGGAGGTCCGGGTCCTGGTACGCCGAGCCGTGATGGGCGACCTTCAGGACATCCACGCGTGCCAGGTCGGCCGTCTCCGGTGTGCTCAGCAGCTCCCGCTGGGCGGGGGGTTCCAGGTCGCCCAGGAGGAGCAGGCGCAGGCCGGCGGTGTGGACGAGGAGGGTGATGCTGGCGTCGTTCGGGCCGTCCGGGGGTGCCTGGCCGGCCTGGGGCCACAGCACCCGCCAGGTGAGGGGGCCCGCGCGGCGTTCCTCGCCGGCCGCTGCCGTGGTGAGGGGGATGTGGCGGGTGGCGGCTTCCCGGCGTACGGACTCGGCCTGGTCGGCGGGTTCGGCGAAGTTCGTGGTCTCGATCGCGGCCACCGAGCGGCCCCTCAGCACCCCGGGCAGTCCCCCTACGTGGTCGGCGTGGAAGTGGGTGAGGACGACGAGGGGGATGCGGGTGACGCCCAGCTCGCGGAGACAGCGGTCGACCGGGGCCGGGTCGGGTCCCGCGTCCACGACGACCCCGGCGCCGGGTCCGGCGGACAGTACGGTGGCGTCGCCCTGGCCGACGTCGCACATGGCGAACCGCCAGTCCGGTGGGGGCCAGCCGGTGACCACGCGGGTCAGCGGGGCGGGCCGTACGACCACCAGCAGGAGGAGCAGGGCGAGCGCACCGCACCACCAGGGGTGCCCGAGCAGGTGCCGGCCGAGGAGAACGAGGGCCACGGTGAGGGCGGCCAGCAACAGGGCTCCCGGCCAACTGGCCGGCCAGTCCACGCCCGCGCCGGGCTGTGCCGCGCCGGTACGGGCCACCGTGGCGATCCATCCGGCGGGCCAACCGGCGCCCCACGCCAGCGCCTTGGCGAGCGGCATCGCCACCGGTGCCGCCGCCAGCGTCGCGAAACCGAGCACGGTCGCGGGGGCCACGGCCAGCTCCACCAGCAGGTTGCACGGCACCGCCACCAGGCTCACCCGGGCCGACAGCACCGCCACGACCGGCGCGCACGCCGCCTGGGCCGCCGCGGCCGCCGCGAGTCCCTCCGCGAGCCGGGCGGGCACCCCGCGCCGTAGCAGGGCCTCGCTCCAGCGCGGCGCCAGCAGGAGCAGCGCGCCGGTCGCCAGGACCGAGAGGACGAAGCCGTAACTCCGGCTCAGCCAGGGGTCGTACAGGACCAGGAGGAGTACGGCCGTGGCGAGTGCCGGTACGAGGGATCTGCGGCGGCCGGTCGCCAGGGCCAGCAGGGCGACCGAGCCGCACGCCGCCGCGCGCAGCACGCTGGGGTCGGGGCGGCACACGATCACGAACGCCACGGTCAGCGCTCCCGCCAGCAGGGCCGTCGTGCGCAGGGACAGGCCCAGGACGGGCGCGATACCTCGGCGTTCGGCGAGGCCGGCCGTGCCCGGCGGGCCGATGAGGAGCGCCAGCAGGATCGTGAGGTTGCTTCCGGAGACGGCCAGGGTGTGTGCGAGGTCGGTCGCCTTGAAGGCGTCGTCCAGTTCGGGCGTGATGCGGGAGGTGTCTCCGACGACCAGACCAGGCAGCAACGCCCGTGCGTCCGAAGGGAGTTGCTCGGTCGCTTCGCGCAGCCCGGCTCGGAGGCGGCCCGCCAGACGTTGCGGAGGGGTCGGCGCGGACACGGTCTCCGGTGGCGGCCAGCTTCGTACGCGCAGCACGGCGGCGGTACGGTCGCCGGCCGTCGTGGGAGGCGCGAGCCTGCCGGTCAGGCGGAGGCGGGTGGTGGGGAGCAGGCGGAGCCAGGCCGCGCGCGCCTCGGTGCCGACGGCTCGCGTTCCGGGAGCCGGTACGTCGGCGTCCACGACGAGGAGTACGGGACTCCGGGTGAGGAGGGCCCCCTCCCCTCCCCCCACCCCCTCCCCTCCCTCCGCCCCCACCCTCCGCACCTCACCCCGCGCCAACACCCCCACCGGCGCCGCATGATCCCCACGCACCCGAGGCTTGCTCAGCCAGGGATCGCCCGTCAGCTCCACCTCGACGGCGACCGTCCCGAACCTCCGCGCCACCTCCGGCACCGGGCCGCGCCGTACGTCCGCCCCGTGCAGCCCCGCCGAGACGGCGGACGCGGCGACACAGAGCAGCACCGCCGCGACCGGGGCGCCGTACCGACCGGGCCGGAGCCCGAGCAGCGTGCCCCCCGCGACGAGGCACGCACCTGCCACCCCGAGGCTCCACGCCGGCGGGACGCCCAGGACCAGCGCCGCCGTCGCCCATGCGGCGAGCGCGGGCCCTGCGAGCCTCAGGTCGACCGGGCCCTCCTGCCGGGGGTGGGAGTCACCCTTCCACTCGGGGCCGGACCCGGCCGTCACCTTCCGGCCGGGGCCGCGCTCAGCCGCGTCCTTCCAGCCGGGACCGAGCCCGGTCGTCACGGTCCCACCCGTGCCCGGAGATCGGAGAAGCGCCGGTCTCCGATCCCGTCCACCTGGCGCAGATCGTCCACCGAGCGGAAACCGCCGTGCTGGGTGCGGTAGTCGAGGATGCGCTGGGCCAGCACCGGGCCCACGCCGGGCAGCGTGTCGAGCTGTTCGACCGTCGCCGTGCCCAGCGAGACCGGCGCCGATGAGGTCACCCCCGCTGGAGCGGGACCCCCGGCGGCGCCCGGCGCTCCCGGTGCCCCCACCACGATCTGCTCCCCGTCCACCAGGAAGCGGGCCCTGTTCAGCCCCTCCGCCCGCACCCCCGGCCGCACTCCCCCAGCAGCCTTCAGCGCGTCCGCCACCCGCGCCCCCGACGGCAGCCGCCGAATCCCCGGGTCGCGCACCTTGCCGCTGACGTCCACCACGATCTGCGCGGCCGGCGAACCGCTCACGGACCCCGCCCCGAGCCGCGCCTCCGCCCCCTGCACCCGCACCGGAGCCTCCCGCACCACCTGAGGCGCACTCACCTTCTCGGTGCGGCCGCTCCAGAAATGCTGACCGGCGAGCACGGCGGCCAGCACCAGCACCACCCCGAGCGCCAGCACCCCCCGCCGCTCCACCCCGCACCGCTCCCGCACCCACAACGGCACCCGGTCCCGCAGCGCGAGCACGGCCCGGTCCCGCCGGCCGGGATCGACGAGTCGGCCCCCGCCGCCCAGAGCCTCCGCACCCAGAGCCCCCACCCCCAGGGCTCCCGCACCGCGCACCCCCAAACCCGGACCCCCCGCCCCGAGAACCCGCGCACCCCGAACCCCCGCGTCCAGTCCCCCCGGCGGCCCGCTCCCCGACGCCCCCGGCGGCCCGCCGAACAACTGCCCGGCCCGCCGCCGTACCTCCTCCCCGGGCACCGGTGTACTGTGCCGCGCCCGCCGGCCCCGCTCAGGTGGACGCCGATGCCGCACACGGCTGTCGGAGGAAGGTCCCCTGCCGGGACCGCTGGTCGGGGTGGCCGCACGAGTCAGTGATCGAAGTGTCATGGCACGAGGATCGGGGACTCCGCCACAAAAAGTGGATCTTGCTCATTTTCCGTGGAAAGGCGGCCATTTGTGGATAACTCCGCCACCCGCACGAGTGAGAAGGTGCCTCCCTGACACCTCAGCGCGGCGAGACGATGACCCCCAGCAACCCGGGTCCCGTATGCGCCCCGATCACCGCTCCCACCTCGCTGACGTGCAACTCCGTCAGCCCAGGCACCCGTTCACGCAGTCGCTCCGCCAGCACCCCGGCCCGCTCGGGCGCGGACAAGTGGTGGACGGCGATGTCCACCTTCGCGCCGCCCGCCCGCTCGACCACGATCTCCTCAAGCCGGGCGATGGCCTTCGAGGCCGTGCGCACCTTCTCCAGCAGTTCGATGCGGCCGTTCTCCAGCTGGAGAAGGGGTTTGACGGCGAGGGCGGAGCCGAGCAGGGCCTGGGCGGTGCCGATGCGGCCGCCCCGGCGCAGATAGTCGAGGGTGTCGACGTAGAAGTGGGCGGAGGTGCCCGCGGCACGTTTCTCGGCGGCGGTCACCGCCTCGTCGACCGTGCTGTCCGCCTCCGCGGCCTCGGCGGCGGACAGCGCGCAGAAACCTAGCGCCATGGCGACCATGCCGGTGTCGACGACCCTGACCGGTACCGGCGCCTCGCGGGCGGCCAGTACGGCGGCGTCGTAGGTGCCGGACAGCTCGGCGGACAGGTGCAGGGAGACGATGCCCTCCGCGCCCGCCTCCGCGACCTCGCGGTAGGTGCGGGTGAAGTCCGCCGGGGCGGGCCGGGACGTGGTGACCGCGCGCCGCTTCTGGAGGGCCTGGGCCAGGGAGCGGGTGGAGATCTCGGTGCCCTCTTCGAGCGCCTGGTCGCCGAGGACCACGGTCAGCGGCACCGAGGTGATGCCGTGGCGCTCCATCAGCCCCGGCGGCAGGTAGGCCGTTGAATCGGTGACGATAGCGACATGGCGGGACATGAGCTGGAGGTTACCTGCCGTAGCGCCCGCACGGCAGTCCGGCCCCGCGGGAGGGCGCGGGCGGTCAGGCGGTGCTCTCCGGGCGCGGCTTCTTCTGCCAGGGGTAGGCCGGCCGGGCGGCGGGCGGGGTGATGGCGGGCCGGGCTTCGGGTTCCTGGGGCCAGGTCTGGCGGCCGGCCTCCGCCCCGTCGGCCGCCGCCGGGGCCTCGGGCCAGGGGGCGGCGGTCGGCGCGGACGTGGTGGTCCAGTGCCGCAGGGCGCCCGCCTCGATGTCGATCTGGCCGCTGAGGCTGTCCAGGTCGTCCTCCGCGAAGCGGCTCGCGCGGTCGCGGGCGGCCCAGCGCAGGGAGTCGGCGGAGGCGGTGATGCGCTCGGTGCGGGTGCGCAGCTCGGGCAGGCGGGCGGTGAGCGTGGCGCGGTCCGGTTCGGACTCCAGGTGTTTGAGGACGACGTCCAGCTCGCGGCCGTGCACGCTGAGGCGCTCGAAGAGGCCGAGGGACTCCCTGAGCGAGGCGTCCTCGGCCGGGCCCGTGTGCAGGGCGTCCTGGGTGGCGCGCATCGAGGTGCGCAGGGCCAGCCGCAGTTGGGCGATCTCGCCGGCCGGGCCGGGGCGGGTGAGCGACTTGGCGCGCAGGGTGTGGTCCTCGACCGTGCGGCGGCCCTGGGCGATGGTGCGGTCCACGCCGCGTTTGGCGGCGCCGACCGCCTTCACCGCGGCGTAGGTGCCGAGGACGACGAACAGCACGAAGAGCACGGCGAACACGGTGATCACTGCTTCCATGACGCGTTCCTCCTCAGGCGCGGCTGCGAGCCGCCGCTACGCGCCGTCTCGCTTTCCACGGTAAACGCAGCGGGCAGGCCCCGGGTTCCACCGGAACCCGGAACCTGCCCGTAGGGGATCACCCCGACACCCGGGCCGGCACCCGGAGAACCGGGCGCTCGGCGTGGGACAGGCCCTCAGCCGCTGACGATGTTCACCAGCTTGGGCGCCCGCACGATCACCTTGCGGATCGGCGCTCCGCCCAGCGCGGCGACGACCTTCTCGTCACCCAGCGCGGCCTTCTCCAGCTCCTCGTCGGAGATGTCCGGCGGCACCTCCAGGCGGGCCTTGACCTTGCCCTTGATCTGCACGACGCAGGTCACGGTGTCGTCGACCAGGTACCGGGGGTCCGCCACCGGGAAGTCCTGGTGGACGACGGAGCCGGTGCGGTCCAGTTTGCGCCACAGTTCCTCCGCGATGTGCGGGGCCAGCGGGGCGATCATCAGCACCAGCGGCTCGGCGACCGTGCGGGGCAGGGCGCCGACGCCGCCGTACGCCTTGGTCAGGTGGTTGTTCAGCTCGGTGAGCTTGGCGATGGCCGTGTTGAAGCGCAGGCCCTCCAGGTCCTGGCCGACGCCGTCGATCGCCTTGTTGAGGGCGCGCAGCGTGTCCTCGCCGGGGGTGGCGTCGGTGACGGTGATCTCGCCGGTCGTCTCGTCGACGATGTTGCGCCACAGCCGCTGGAGCAGCCGGAACTGGCCGACCACCGCGCGGGTGTCCCAGGGGCGGGAGACATCCAGCGGGCCCATCGCCATCTCGTACAGGCGCAGGGTGTCGGCGCCGTACTCGGCGGAGATCTCGTCCGGAGTGACCGCGTTCTTCAGGGACTTGCCCATTTTGCCCAGCAGCCGGGAGACCTGCTCGCCCTGGTACCAGAAGGCGCCGTCGCGCTCCTCGACCTCGGCGGCGGGGACGGCGATGCCGCGGCTGTCGCGGTAGACGTACGCCTGGATCATGCCCTGGTTGAACAGCTTGTGGAACGGCTCGGCGGACGAGACGTGTCCCAGGTCGAACAGGACCTTGGACCAGAAGCGGGCGTACAGCAGGTGCAGCACGGCGTGCTCGGCGCCGCCGACGTACAGGTCGACACCGCCGTGCGGCAGGCCCTCGCGCGGGCCCATCCAGTACCGCTCGGTCTCCGGGTCGACCATTTCGCGGTCGTTGTGCGGGTCCAGGTAGCGGAACTCGTACCAGCAGGAACCGGCCCAGTTGGGCATGGTGTTGGTCTCGCGGCGGTACTTCTTCGGGCCGTCGCCCAGGTCCAGGGTGACGTGGACCCACTCGTCGTTGCGCGACAGCGGGGTCTCGGGCTGGGTGTCGGCGTCGTCGGGCTCGAAGGTGCGCGGGCTGTAGTCCTCGACCTCGGGCAGCTCCAGCGGCAGCATCGACTCGGGCAGCGCGTGGGCGATGCCGTCCTCGTCGTAGACGATCGGGAAGGGCTCGCCCCAGTAGCGCTGGCGGCTGAACAGCCAGTCGCGCAGGCGGAAGTTGACGGTGCCCTCACCGGTGCCGGTCTCGGCCAGCCAGTCGGTGATGCGGGCCTTGGCCTCGGGTACGGCCAGGCCGTCCAGGGTGACGCCCTCGCCGGCGGAGTCGACCAGCCTGGCCTCGTAGGAGGCGAAGGAGTCGTCCCAGGTGTCGGTGTCGGTGCCGCGGCCGTCGGTCGGCTCGACCACGCAGCGGATCGGCAGCTCGAAGGCGCGGGCGAACGCGAAGTCACGCGTGTCGTGGGCGGGGACGGCCATGATGGCGCCGGTGCCGTAGCCCAGGAGGACGTAGTCGGCGATGAAGACCGGGACCTGCTCGCCGTTGACCGGGTTCACCGCGAACACGCCGGTGAAGACGCCGGTCTTGTCCTTGGCCTCGGCCTGCCGCTCCACGTCGGACTTGGCGGCGGCCTGGGCGCGGTAGGCGGCGACGGCCTCGGCCGGGGTGGCGTGTCCGCCGGTCCACGCCTCGTGGGTGCCCTCGGGCCACGCCTCGGGGGTGAACTTCTCCACCAGCGGGTGCTCGGGGGCCAGCACCATGTAGGTGGCGCCGAACAGGGTGTCGGGGCGGGTGGTGAAGACGGTGATGCGCTCGCCGTCCACGGGGAAGTCGACGCGGGCGCCCTCGCTGCGGCCGATCCAGTTGCGCTGCTGCAGCTTGATGGCCTCGGGCCAGTCCAGGCCGTCCAGGTCGCCCAGCAGGCGGTCGGCGTAGGCGGTGATGCGCATGTTCCACTGGCGCAGCTTGGCCTTGAAGACCGGGTAGTTGCCGCGCTCGGAGCGGCCGTCGGCGGTGACCTCCTCGTTGGCCAGCACGGTGCCCAGGCCGGGGCACCAGTTGACCGGCGCGTCGGAGGCGTAGGCCAGCCGGAACTCGCTCAGCACGTCGGCGCGCTCGGCGGCGGTCAGCTCGCTCCACGCGCGCGTGTGGCCCGGTACGGGACGCTCACCGGAGTCGAAGAGGGCGACCAGCTCGGAGATCGGGCGGGCCTTCCCCGCCTCCTCGTCGTACCAGGAGCCGAAGATCTGGACGAAGATCCACTGGGTCCACTTGTAGTACTCCGGGTCGATCGTGGCGAACGACCGGCGCTTGTCGTGGCCCAGGCCCAGGCGGCGCAGCTGGGCCTTCATGTTCGCCATGTTGGCCTCGGTGGACACGCGCGGGTGCGTGCCGGTCTGCACCGCGTACTGCTCGGCGGGCAGGCCGAAGGCGTCGAAGCCCAGGGTGTGCAGGACGTTGTGCCCGGTCATGCGCTGGAAGCGGGCGTAGACGTCGGTGGCGATGTACCCCAGCGGGTGGCCGACGTGCAGGCCGGCGCCGGAGGGGTAGGGGAACATGTCCATGATGAACTTCTTGGGCTTCGCCGCCAGCGCCGGGTCGCCCGCCAGGTCACCGGTGGGGTTCGGCGCGTCGTAGGTGCCGTCGGCGTCCCAGAAGTCCTGCCAGCGTGCTTCGATCTCGGCGGCCAGGGCGGCCGTGTAGCGGTGCGGCGCGGCCTCCGCCGACGCGGCGGCCGTGGCGGCGGGGTTCGTCTCGCTCATGATCCTCAAAGCTCCATCGATCGTCTCTGCCCGCGGAAACGAAAAAACCCCTCGCACAGGAGGGGAGGCCGCGCCGATGCCGACCCGCGGGGGCGACCGGGGCCGGTACTGATCAGCGCGGCTCGCTAAGCAGAAGGCGTACAGCACGCATGGCGCCAGGGTACCGCAGCCCTTGAGCAAGCCGCGACGCGCTTGCGTATGCAGGTGAGACATGTCCGTACGGCCGCCAGATCTGAATCCGGGACAAGGATTACTTCGCGTAACAGTCACTAAGGGACGACGCCGCAGGTGATTCGTCCTTTGATAACAACGCAATACTCAAACCTCGTACTGATCGGTATGGCTCCACCTAGAGTTCGGCAGCGGGACCGCCTTCCCGAAACTGCTCGGAGTTGCCCCCATGAACCCTCGTCGTAGTAACAGCTCGCTCCCCCAGCCCGGCCGGTCGGCCTACGGGGTGGCGTCCGCTGTCTTCCTGCTGTTGATACCCGTGATCGTGCTGGTCGGAAGCAGCCAGTTCCAGGAGTTCCTGAACTTCGGCGCAGGCGTGCTCACCCTCGTCTCGCTCAGCGCCTCGGTGCTCTGGGGGCTGGTCGCCCAGGACCGCATCCTGCTGAACACCCGCCAGCGGATCATCGGCCAGGCGGTGCACCGGACCATGTCGGTCGCCTCGATCGCGTTCCTGCTGCTGCACATCACCGCCAAGATCGCGCTGGACCACACCCAGCTGATCGCGGCCCTCATCCCCTTCTCCGGCGGCGTCACCGGCAGCGGCGGCCTGATCGGCCTGGGCTCGCTGGCCGGGCTGCTGATGATCTTCGTCGGCGTCACCGGCGCCCTGCGCAGCAACTTCGCCGCCCCGGCCCCCGTGGCCGCCCGCTGGCGCGCGATGCACATGCTCGCCTACCCGGCGTGGTGCGCGGCCCTGGTGCACGGCCTCTACGCGGGCCGTGCGGCCAAGCCGGTCTTCGTGACCCTCTACGTCCTCGCGCTGATCGGTGTGATGGCCGGCCTCGCCCTGCGCGCCGCGCCGCGCCCGGTCAAGCAACGGCTCGCCGACCAGCTGATCGGGCTCCTCGGCGGCGGCGAGCGCGCCGACCTGGACCGCCTGGAGGCGAGCCGGAGCCGGAGGTCCGAGCCGGGCTTCGACAACCGGCGCGAGCCCCGCCGCGCCCCCGCCGGCGGGAGCCCGCTGTACCAGTCCCCGGCCGCCCCGGACCCGGACCCCGGCTTCGCCGCCGCCTACCGCACCGCGGCCAACCCGACCGTCCCCCAGCAGCCGTACGGCGGCCGCCCCGACACCTCCGGTCCGACGGGCCCCGCGTCGAGCTGGCCGGTGCCGTCCCCGCCCCCGGTCCGCGAGGCCCCGCCCTCCTCCTACGACCCGCTCCAGGACACCGGCTACAACATCCCCGCCTACGGCAGTCCGGGCAGCCCCGGATACGGCGGAAGTGATGTGTACGACACCGGTGAGACGAACGCCCGGTACGGGACGTACAACTCCTCCGACACGTTCAACAGCGGTCCCGCCTCTGAAGCGACCCCCGGCGCCGGCTATGACGCACCGGGTTCGGGCGAGCCCTGGAACACGCCTTCCGGAGGCCATAGGTGAACGAGGCCCTTCCCGACGTCCCCGACGTCCGCGTGGTCGGACTTCCCCAGCTCACGTCGGGTTTCGACCTTGTGGAGCGGCTCGATCTGCCCATGCACCTGAAGGTGCACGGGCCGCTCGAGCCGCTCGGCGGTGAGCAGCTCGCGCAACTCGCCGAGAAGATCCATCTCAAGGGCCGCGGCGGCGCGGGCTTCCCCTTCCACAAGAAACTCCGCTCGGTCGCCGAGTCGGCGATCAAGAAGGGCGTACGCCCGGTCGTCGTCGTCAACGGCAGCGAGGACGAGCCGGCCTGCCGCAAGGACACGGTGCTGATCAACCGTGCCCCGCATCTCATCCTGGACGGCGCGCTGCTGTGCGCCGAGGCGATGGGCGCCCGCACACTGGTGATCGGGGTGACCCGTGAGTCCACCCAGCGCTCCATGGAGGCGGCCCTCGCCGAGCGCGGCCTGAGCAACTCCCGCCGCTCGGTCCTGCGCGCCTGGGTGCAGCGCAACCCGGTGCGCATGGTCACGGGCGCCGCCGCCGCCCTGATCCGCTCGGTGGACGGCGGCCCGGCGATCCCGCCCGGCCGCAAGATCAGCGCCTCCCAGAGCGGCGTCGGCGGGGTCCCCACCCTGCTCTCCAACGCCGAGACCTTCGCCCAGCTCGCCATCGCCGCCCGCATCGGCCCCGAGCGCTACGGCAACACCGGGCTGTACGACGAGCCGGGCACGGTGATGCTGACGGTGTCCGGCGCGGTAGCCCGCCCGATGGTGATCGAGGCCCCCACCGGCGTGCCGCTGCGCTACATCCTGCAGCTGGCCGGCGCCCCGCCGGTGCCGCAGGGCGTGCTGACCGGCGGCTACCACGGCAAGTGGATCGACGCGGCGACGGTGAACGAGGCGGTCGTCTCGCGCAACTCGCTGGACGCCGTGGGCGGCTCGCTGGGCGCGGGCGCGATCCTGCCGATCAGTCAGGAGACCTGCCCGCTGGGCGAGTCGCTGCGGGTGGCGCAGTGGCTGGCCGACGAGAGCGCCGGGCAGTGCGGCCCGTGCTACCTCGGGCTGCCCGCCGCCGCGCGGGGCATGGAGGACATCATCAACGGCGGCGGTCCGGCCGCCCTGGAGGCGCTGAAGCAGGTCGCCAAGAACGTGAAGCGGCGCGGGGCGTGTTCGCACCCGGACGGCTCGGCGATGTTCCTGGAGTCGACCATCAAGGCGTTCACGGACGACCTGGCCGCCCATGTCCTCGGCAACGGCTGCGGACGCCCCGTGGAGGGCGTGCTGCCGCTGTTCGAGGGCGGTCAGCTCCCCGCCGGGATCACGGGCGGCGCGGCGCCGGAGGACTCGGGCGGCAGCCGCCAGAAGATCCATGTCGACTGGACGCTGTGCCGGGGCCACGGCCTGTGCGCGGACATCCTCCCGGAGGTCTTCGAGCTGGGCGCGGACGGCTTCCCGACCGTCGCCCAGGCCCAGGTGCCGCGCTACGCGGAGGCGAAGGCGCTGCGCGCGGTACGCCGCTGCCCGGCGCTCGCCCTGCGGATCGAGGAGGACACCCGCGGCCAGGCGCCCGCGCGGAACCTCCCGGTGGTCTCCCAGAGCCGCGGGCGACGCGCCCTGGGCCGCTGACGGGGCCGGGCGGGCCGTCCGGGAAC